>JAPOON010000378.1 GCA_026713405.1 Gammaproteobacteria bacterium | reverse complement strand
AGACGATCCGACCCAACTGTCACCACCAACACCTGAAACGCCAGGGGACCCGCGCGCCGGTCATGGGCCGGCCAGGAGCATGGTCGTAGCCGTCACCGATGCCCCGGGGACTTCATCGGGCGCCTCAGCGGCCGGTGCCGTACGCGGGCGGGGCACCCTGCCCACGCCGAAACCGCCGAAAGGATACCAATTACATTGGCAAAGGTTCTTCGATTGGTGCAAAGCCCGCAATGAGCAGCCCTGGCCGGCCCGTCCGGAACTGGTTGCCGACTATCTGAAAGAACGTACGGATCGGTTCAGTTTCGGTACGTTGGTCAAGATACGAAGCGTGATTGCAACAACACACCGCTCGGCCAGCCTCAACGATCCGTGCTCATCGTGGCTCGTCAAGGAGACGCTTGCTGAACTAGCCCGAGTCATTGGGTGGGAACGCGATCAGAGCATCAACATCAGTGGGCGCTTACTGGACCCGACCCAATTCGACGCGATCCGGGCGGCGGCGCGTAAACCTCGGTTGTGTGGCAAAGGTGTGGAGCGCCCGGATAACGCGAGGCGCCGTGGGCTGGTCGACCTTGCGCTGTGCTCGCTGGTTCTTGAAGCCGGCTTGCAATGTGGGCAGGCGGTGGCGCTCGAATGGCAGGACCTGAAGGCAGACACCGGCGGCAAGGCGACGATCACGGTCAGGTCGAGGTCGGATGGGGCCGGCACGGCCGTGGAAATCTCCAAGCGAGCGCATGGGGATCTCGCGGCGATCAAGCCTGAGGGCGTCGGGGAGAACCAGAAGATCTTTGCGATCTGTGCGCGGCAGATGGCCCGTCGCGTCAGAGCGGCTGCGGAAGGCGCTGGATTGGGAGACGCGATCTAAGGCTAAAGGCCGGGCCAGATTGACTGGGCTGCAACCACGGGCGCGAGCCGGGGTGCCGCTTAGTCCCCGACTGGGTATCGTCTTCTGACAACCAAAGGGCGGATTCGCCATGGACCGAATTCCAACGACGAACGAAGGAGCCCTCGGTGGCAGCCGGGATGTGTCCGCGAATCCGGCTGCCGGAGGGGTGCAGGGCCGTTTTGGCGACCGGCGGGTGTCGGATGTGCCGCAGACGCCGCGTCCGTACAATCTGGAGGTGTATGAAGCGGGCAGCGGCGTTGCGCCCGCTAAAGAGTACCGGGGCATCCGTTCCAGGGTGGCCACCGGGGTTCCCTTTACGAGCCGCCTTTCAGGTGCAACCGCATCGCCATACCCCGGTCGCGGGCTGGGCGCCCCGACGCAACCGTCACCGCCGACACCTGGAACCCCAGGGAACCCGCGCGCCGGTCATGGGCCGGCCGGGAGCATGGCCTTGGCCGTCACCGATGCCCCCGGGACTTCATCGGGCGCCTCAGCGGTCGGCGCCGTACGCAGGCGGGGGATCCTGCCCGGGCCGGAACCGGCGGAAGGATACCGATTTGAATGGCGAAACTTCGTCGCCTGGTGCAAAGCCCGCAATAAGCAGCCCTGGCCGGCCAGTCCCGAACTGGTAGCCGACTATCTGCAAGACTGTGCGGCTGGGTACAGTTATTCAACGTTGCGCAAAATACGGAGCGCGATTTCAAGTACTCACCGCTCGGCCAAACTCGACAATCCGTGCTCATCGGAGCTCGTCAGCGCGACGCTTGCTGAACTGGCCCGAGCCAAAGGGTGGAAAAGCGATCTGAGCACCAACATCAGCGGGCGCTTGCTCAAAGCGGCCGAATTCGAAGCGATCCGGACGGCGACGCTTGGACCTCGGTTGCGTGGCAGAGGTGTGGAGCGCCCGCAAAACACATGGGACCGCGGGCTGGTCGACCTTGCGCTGTGCTCGCTGGTTCTTGAAGCCGGCTTGCGATGTGACCAGGCGGCGAAGCTCGAATGGGGCGACCTGGGAACAGACGCCAACGGCAGGCCGGCAATCAGGGTTCGCACAAGGTCGTTCAAGGCCGGCGATCTCATCGGGATCTCCGCGAGGGCGTTTGACGATCTCAAGGCGATCACTCCTGAAAGCGCCGCGGCGGATGCGAGGATCTTTGCAATCGGTGCGCAGCAGATGGCCGCTCGCATCAAAGCGT
>JAPOON010000377.1 GCA_026713405.1 Gammaproteobacteria bacterium | reverse complement strand
CCCGCTGCCGGATTCCCTGCCCTCGCCAAGCGGGGCGGCGCCCGCCTGGTGATCCTCAACCGCGAACCGACCGACCTGGACCCCATCGCTGATCTGGTGCTGCACCGGGAGATCGGCCCTACACTGGCCGGCGTAACCGGCGCCGAGGCCTGATCTACCCCATCTCTTTGAACAGAAGACCATGCCCCACTTCCACGCTTTCGAGATCATCCCGCGGGCGCCATATTCGTTTGACCTGACCGCGGCGCGCTTTGGACGGTTTGCCAGCGAGGTCGTCGACCTGCTCGACGGCAGGCAGTATCGCCGTCTGCTCGCTGCCGGACGCCAACTTGCCCTGGCCACGGTGACGGACGTCGGCACCGTCAGTGAGCCGCGACTTGCCGTGGAACTGCGGAGCCGGTCGAAGGCGCCGCTGCAACGAGAGGCGTTCGAGTCGCAGGTGCGGCGCATCCTGTGCACCGACCTGGACCTCAAGCCGTTCTACCGCCTGGCCCGCGGCAACGAACTGCTTGCCCCGACGGTCAAACGTTTCCGCGGCCTGCGCCTTGCCTGCAGCCCGACTCTGTTCGAGGCACTGGTCGGCGCTGTGCTGTCGCAGCAGGTCAACCTCACATTCGCCTATTCGATCAAGCGAGAACTGGTGGAGGCATTTGGGCGTAGATGGCACGTCGGGAGTCGGACCTACTGGGCCTTCCCGGAGCCGCGCCGCTTCGCCGGGCAGAGTGTGGAGGCCTTGCGCCCGTTCCGCCTCAGCAACGCCAAGGCCGGCGCGCTCATTCGCCTCGGCGAGGCATTTGCATCCTCCACCCCGTTCCCCGCCCCGCCCGCCGAACTGAATTCGCTGTCGGACGAAGAACTCATCGAGCGCCTGATCGCTCTCAAGGGCATAGGCCGCTGGACCGCTGAGACCGCCTTGGTGCGCAGCCTTACCCGCCCCGACGTCTTTCCTGCCGGAGACCTTGCGGTCGTCAAATACCTGGCCCAGAGCCTGCTGGGCAAGACGGAAAAGGCGACCGAAGCGGAGATGCGCACCTTTGCCGAAGACTGGCGGCCATACCGCGGCCTCGCCCTCGTCTATTGTTACGCTGAAATGGGACGCCAGCGAAGCCAGGGTTGACGAGTGGCCTGGTTGACACCCTCGACGGGGCTGGTGTCTAATTTCGGCGGCTTTCATCAAGTGCCTGGACAGCGATCAGAACCGCGTCAAGGCGCCGGTCCCGTGGGCGTACATCGACAAGGATCGAGAGGAATAACGTCATGAAGTTCGGGTTCTTCACTATCATTCCGTTCCACGAGAGCGACGACGCGCCGCGGCTGTTTCACGAAACGCTGGAGCGTATTGAGTTGGTGGATCAACTGGGGTTCGACGAGGTGTGGATTGGCGAACACCACTTCTCACGGCATGGGCTGGTTTCCGGGATCAACACGTGGATGGGGGCAGTTGCGGGGCGCACCAGGCACGTACGCATCGGCACGGCAATTACCATCTTGCCCTTTCACAACCCGATTATCGCGGCGGAAGAAGCGGCGACGCTGGACATCCTCAGCAATGGCCGGCTCAATTTCGGGATCGGCAGCGGTTACCAGCGCCAGGAGTTCGACGGCCTCGGGGTGCCGATCGACGAGGCGCGGGAGCGCTTTCACGAATCGCTGGAGGTTATCACCCGCGCCTGGACGGAGGAGCGGCTCACCTTTCACGGCAAATACACCCACGTGGACGATCTGTGGGTGCTGCCCAAACCGGTACAGAAACAGCACCCACCGCTGTACATTGCCGTCAGCACCAGCCCCTCCAGCGTCGAGTTTGCCGCCAGCCATCGGATTCCGATCATTGTGGGTGGCCCTACCGACGTGATGGGGCAGGCACCGCAGGTGGTCAAACTGTGGCACGACAAAATG
>JAPOON010000376.1 GCA_026713405.1 Gammaproteobacteria bacterium | reverse complement strand
CATGTGGTTCCTGCGCCAGTTCCGGGCACAGCCGGCCCTGTCGCTGCTCTTCGGCGAACAGCGCGACGAGTTCCTGCCGCGCATCAATGCCACGCTTGCCGGCTTCCGTGACGCGGCGCGCAACTGCGTCAACCCCAACTTCGAGCGCGCCCGGCGCGAGAACCGCATCCGCGAAGGCGTGACCCTGGAAGCCTACGTCGACTGGGTTACCTTCGTAACCACCTCGCTGCAGGTGGTGGATGCGCCGTTCACCGGCGATGAGTTCAAACTGCGCGAGACTTTGCGCCGTTACCTGTTGCCGTCGCTGGTGAAAGATCTCGCATAGCGGCCTGTCGGAACCAGATCCTCGGGCTGCTAATCCATGTTTTCGTAGAACAGGCCGTCATACAGGAAGGCGGACTCGATCGCCTCGCAGTCGCGCTCGCTCGTACCGGCACGCCGCGTTTCAGTACGCCATCGTTGCCGCACGGTGCCTGTTATCCGCTCGAACACGGCCTCCGCTTCGTTTCGTTCAAGCAGGAACCGCCCGTGGCCGCTCAGCAGGTTGGCCCTGTTCGCGTGGCGTCCGAACCGGCCGCAAGTCATTGCGAGATCGCGCCGTTCCCGGGCAACGACGGGGGAGGGCGTCAGGTCGAAGGCCGGGCTCAGCCGCCAATGCCGTCCGCTGGCGAGCATCGCGTGGTTGCGTGGGTGATCGTCCAGATTGGAGACGGCCGCATTGAAGCAGACCCGGCCGAACAGTTCCCGTAGATCTTCTTCCGGGTTGGCGCTTGCACGGCGGATTTCATCGGCGAATGCCAGATAGGACCAGTTGCGGCGTTCTGCCGCACTGTCGGCGGCCCGCAGCAGGGTGAGCGCACTTACCATCCGGTGGCGGTGGTAGCCGGCATCCGTGCGGTGGCGGTCGAACCGGCGCACGAGCAGCAGGTCGCGTCCGCCCAGGGACTCGAGACGGCTTTCGGCCACATTCAGGCCGCATGCCCGGGCGAGCGCAAGCATGCCGTGCTCGATACGCGGTTGGTTCCAGCGGTCGTCATTGCGGCCGAACTTGGCGATCCAGAGCCCGCTTTCGTCCTCGACTACCGCCTTTGGCCGCGCTCCGCCCATCGACGTGCCGAGCAGCAGCAGTTCCTCGACCAGGCCCCGGGCAGACCCGGCACCTTCACGGTCGTCGTCCACAATCGCATCGGCGGCGCGCTGCAGGGCATCGAGGTCCAGCATCCGGTTGAACAGGTGTCGCGGGCAGGGAGGCTCGACGCCGGGGCCGAAGCCCAGCGCGCCGGCGCGGTCGTCCGGACTCTGCATCAGGTAGTCGAACTCGGCGAGTTCAGCCGACCCGGCGTTGCGTTCGATCACGCGCCGTCCCCAGAAATCCGGCATCGAATCCCGGATCGCGCCGAAAAACCCATCCATACGAGCCGTTTCGTAAACCTGACCGGAAAGGCGCAGCTCCACCGGATCGAGTTCGACCGCCTCCTCTCGCTCCCGGTACGAACGTCCGTACACGAACTCTCCAACCCCTCCGGACCCTTGATCCCTCCAACGGAACCGGCCTGCCGTTACAAACTCCGTGGCTCCGGGCAGCACGATGTAGACGAAGCACTCGCGCTCAGAAGTCATCGCTGAGCGCCCTGCGCCCGGACGCTCTCACGGGGCTGCGCGCGCGTTCCAGGGCTTTGCCTTCCTCATCGCAGTTCGGATCGGCCACCTCGCCCATCTGATCGAGCAGGCCCAGCGCCCACATGGCCCCCAGGTAGACCGCAACGCCGGTCGACGGCTTGCCTCTTTCGATGTCGGCCACCAGGAATCGGGAGACGCCCATGCGCCGGGCCAGTTCGCTCTGCGGGAGCCTGCGGCGCAGCCGCGCCGTGCGAAGGTTTTGCCCCAGCCTTCCCAGTGCTTCCTCGACGGCTGCTGGAGGCGAGGATACGATTTTCGTTGGCTTTGCCATGTGGATATGAAATTACATTATAGGAAGATATGTTGTTTTGAATTAACATAACTAGGACTTGAAAGCAACGGTCGCGGTCAGGACGGACTCGCGCTCCCGGATGAGCGCGCCACGGTGGGGGCTGCTACCCTGGCGCCGGAGTTGCCCGGGCGGGCCACGTCAATCCAACGCTCTCCACCCGTTAATGCGCTACCCGAACCCGGGCGGGCAGGTCGTCGTTGAGAACGCATTTCACCCCGTCCCGGTCCATTTCGGCGACGCACAGGTTGCAGACCGTGCAGCCGGACTCCGTCTTGGCGCCGTCCCGGTAGTGGTTGACGAGAGCCGGGTCGTGGATGAGGGCGCGGCCCAGTTGTACGGCGTCGTACACTTCTTCCAGCGCCCTGTGCACCGATGCGAGGCTCTGGACGCCGCCGACACAGATCAGCGGCAGGCCGACCTCCGCACGCACCTTGCGCGCATGCTTCAGGAAATAGAGTTCCTCGAAGGGCTGTGAGCGCAGGGCCGGCCTCGCCATGCTGTAGACGAGCTTGTCGATCTTGCGCCGCTGCGCCTTGATGAGTTCCTCGACGAACGTGGGGCCGCGGAACAGGTACATGGCATTGCGCGAAGAGAACCCGCCGCTCAACACCAGGGCGTCGGCGTCATTGGCTTCGAGTTGCCGGGCGAAGGCGACGCTGTCGTCGACCTCAACACCGCCGCGGAATCCGTCGCGGAGGGTCATTTTCACGATGACCGGCACCGCATCGCCCACGGCTTCGCGCACCGCTCTCAGCACTTCCAGGGGAAAGCGCGCGCGGTTTTCCCGGCTGCCGCCGTAGTCGTCCTTGCGCTTGTTGATGGCCGGGCACAGGAACTGGCTCAACAGGTAGCCATGGCCCATGTGCAGTTCCAGTGCATCGAAACCGCACTCGACGGCGCGTACCGCCGACGAGGCGTAATCCTCGGCCAGTTGCCGCAGTTCCCGGACCTTGAAGGCCCTGGTCAACGGTGTGCCGACGAAAGCGCCCAGGCTGTTGAAACCGCCGCTCGGCCCCCGGGCGCGGCGCCCGACCCAGCCGCTCCACTTCGACATGCCGCCGCAGTGGGCGAGCTGGATGGCGGCCTTGGCGCCGTGTGCGTGAATCTTCCCGGTGACGTAGCTGAGATCGTCCAGAATGTCGTCCTGGAGACACATCTGGTCGTCGAAGGTGCGGCCACCCGGTTCCACCGACCCGTAGGAAACGGTGCACAGGCCGGCGCCGCCGCGGGCAAATGCTTCGTGAAAAGCGGCGAGCCCCTCGCGGTCCGGGCGCCCTCCGGGGCAATGACCTTCGTAAGTTGCTGCCTTGATGAAGCGATTGCGCAACTCCAGGCCGCGCAGGGTCCATGGTGCGAACGGATCGATTTTCTGTTCTGGCGCGTTGCTCATCGCTCCCTCCGAGATTGGCGCAGGCTCCGCGGGGAAACCCCGAAAGGGATCCGCAGGCCCGTCTGCTCCGCGACCCTTGCCAATGCGCGCCCTATCGAGTAGATCGGGGCGGTCCGCCGTCGGAGCCGTGCTTGACAGCACGTCGAGCACGCGGCGGGAGTACGCCATGTGTTTTCGCTGCTGTTGACGACTGCGGTAGTTTTTTCATGAACAGGTGCGGTTAGATCACGCGAGCCGGGTGCGGAATTCGCGGCTCACCGAGATGTTCGCGGTAGGAGGGGGGCTGTTTGCCGCCCTCGTCCGTGAGGCCGTATTCGAGCGCCAGTTCCGCCGTAACCAGGGTCTGCCCGGTTTTTTCGCTGAGCTTCGGGTCGTTTGCCAGGGCGTGGATGACGCGCCCGTTGAATTGCGGCGTCTCGGCCATGGCCATGAAATCGTCGTACTGCTCGCCCCGATGGCGCAGCACCACCTCGGTGCGCTCGGTGAGCAGCGGACCGAGCCACAGGGAAACCGCGGCCACGCCGGTGTTCTCCAGGTCTACGGCCATGTCGGCGGCAAACTTGTCGTAACCCGCCTTCTGAGCGCCGTAGGCCGGGCCGTGCATGTAGCAGACACCGCCGAACGAGGAGGTGAAGGTGATGAGCCCGGAGCCCTGGCGAACCATGATGGGCGCCGCGTAGTAGCTGGCGACATAGGCCGAGCGCAGGCCGACATCCAGAATCCGGGCGAGTTCCAGCGGCTTCTCCCAGAAACCGCCGGGATCGATCAGCTTGTCGTGAATGTGAGCGGCGTTGTTGACCAGTATGTCCAGCCGGTTCTGCTCGGAGTCGATCTGTTGCAGGACCGCCCGGGTTGCCCCATCGTCGGAATGATCGCACTGGATGCCGATACCCTTGCCGCCAGCGGCATCGATGGCCGTCACAGTCTCGCCGAGCGTGCCGCGGAGAACCTCGCCCTTGAGGGTTGCGGTTGCCTCGCTCTTCGAGCGCCCGGTAACGTAGACGGTCATTCCCCGGCTCGCGAGACCCAGGGCGATGCCCTTGCCGGCGCCGCGGGTGGCGCCGGTCACCAATGCGACGGATGCTGCCATGATCGTTCGATTCCGAAGCGGGCCTCGCAAGTGCGGGATGCAGTCAAAGCTAATGATTCAAAGCGCATATTGCAACAGAATGGCCGATACGCTTTCCAAAAGCGCAAAAATCTGTAGCGTGAATGCGAATTGCGATAGTTTCCGGCGGTGGCTCTACCGACTACGGCCAAGCCTTCCAGGACTTCAAGCGCCTGTGCCTGGACGACCTCGACAAACGCGCCACCATCATCATCCTGGGCGACAGCCGCGGTTGCCTTTCTTTGCCAGCGGCCCTGTGCTACGACCAGACCCGCCCCCGCCACCCATGAACTCCGTCGAGTGCGTCGAATTCTGGGTCCTTGGAAATCAGTTCCCAGCCCATCTCGATCGCGGTGGCGGCGATGAGCCGGTCGAACGGATCCCTGTGCGCCCAATCGAGCGCCCCGGCCCGGGCGGCCACGGCACGCGTGAAGGGAGCCGATACGGTCTGTTGCTCGGCCAGCAGCGCGTCGAGATTCGGCACGATCTCCGGCCACTTG
>JAPOON010000375.1 GCA_026713405.1 Gammaproteobacteria bacterium | reverse complement strand
TGATGGGTTCGGACAATTCGTAGGAACCGCGGTTGAAGTCTTCTTTCAGGTCGTACACGGCGTAATCCGGGCCTTCCAGGGACGCACAGGCTGCTTGAAACGCCAACACAAAACCCATACCGGCAATCCGCACCGCAAGCCCGCGTCGTTCGGTTCCCTGCCGGCCTCCGCCGCCATGCACCGCCGCGGCCGCCCGGCGTAACCGGGCGTACGCCCGCGACCCGCGCCAAAAGCCGATGGTCATCGCACATCCCCCTTAATCGGCATCGCTCAGCTCGGCGATGTTTTCTTGCATGTCGCGGATCAGCGCATCGTAGCCGTCCTGCTTGATGATGCTGTTGTAATCCGCCCGTCTCAGCGACAGGTCGCTGACGCCGTCCGCCACCACGTTGAAGACGGCACCGGCGTTGAAGTAGTAGTCGAGGTTGACCCGCTCGCCGTTCGACCTGACGAGTTGGGTCTTCACCACCCAACCCCTGCGCCCGGCGAGGGATTCGAGCCGCTCGAACCGCTGCCCGTCGAAACTGTCGAAACGGTCCGCGTAGGTGGCGGCAATCAGGGCCTCGAGAAGTTCGCGAAACTCCTGCTTCCTGGCCTCGTCGAGATCCCGCCAGGTTCTCCCGAGGGTGATGCGGGACACGGTTGCGATGTCGAAAAAGCCCGGCACCGCCGGTTCCACCGCGGCCAGCCGGTCCGCAAAACGCGCCGTCTGCATGACGCCGATGAGCAGGGCGTGAAAGTCATCGATCTTGCCGTTGACCGTCTCCTCGTCAACGCCCGGAGCTTCTTCCGGCAAGGCGATGCCCGGCAATCCCCCGAAAACAAGCGCAAGGCCAAGCCCCGCCACCCGCAGCAACCGCCTCATCGCACCAGCGCCAGCGAGAACCAGGGAACATAGGTAATCAGCAGCAACGCGATCAGCAGCACCACCATGAACGGCCAGCAGGCTGCATAGAGTTCCAGCACCGGCTTCTTGAACCGGTAGCTGGCGATGAACAGGTTCATGCCTACGGGCGGCGTGAAATATCCGATCTGCATGTTCGCCAGAAATATGATGCCCAGGTGAATCGGGTGAATGCCATAGCCTACAGCCGCGGGCAAGATCAGCGGCACCATGATGACCAGTGCGGAAAAGATGTCCAGCATGGCGCCAAGCGCCAGCAGCAGTATGTTCAACAGCAGCAGGAAGGCGACGGCGCTGTCGATGTGGCGCTGCATGAACTCGAACAGCCGTTGCGGCACCTCGGCATCGACCAGGAAATTCGTGAACGCCAGCGCCACGCCCAGCACCAGCAGAATGCCGCCTACCATCACCATGGCGTCGATGGTGATGCGCGGCAGTTCCGCAAGCCTGATGTCGCGATACAGCGCCACCTGGGCGACCGTGACATAGACGGCCGTGACCGCGGCGGCTTCGGAGATGGCAAAGTACCCGGAGTAGATGCCGCCCAGAACCACCAGGGGCAACGGCAGCTCCCAGCGGGCGTCGATCAGCGCCCGGCCCACCGCGCTCCAGGCAAAGGGCGTCCTGGGTACGCTGCCGTCCCGGTGCAGCCACAGCGTCCAGCCTACCAGGCAGGTGAGCATCAGGAGCAGCGGCAGGATCCCCGCCATGAACAGGTCGACGATGGTGAACGGTTCCCCGATACCCATTTGCTGCACGATGATGCCGTAGAGAATCAGCGGCACCGAGGGCACCAGCAACAGGCCCAGGCTGCCGGAGGTGGTCACCAGCCCCAGACTGAACCGCTCGCGGAACCCGGCCTTGACGAGCGCCGGCAGCAGCAGCGCCCCCAGGGCGACGATGGTGACTCCCGATGCCCCGGTCAGCGCGGTGAATACCGCGCAGACGACGAACCCCACCACCGCGAGCCCGCTGGGCAGCCAGCCGAACAGGCTTTGCGCCAGGTTGACGAGGCGCTCGGACGTTTTCGATTCGGAAAGCACATAGCCCGCGTAGGTGAACAGCGGCAGCGCCACCAGCAGCGGCGTGTCGACGATGCGGTAGACCTCGATGGCGACGATGGCGAGGTCGATGTCGGCGGACAGGAAACCCAGCATGGCGGCGCCCATCAGCACGGCCAGCAGGGGCGCACCCGCGAGAGCCGCCGCCACGACGGCCATGATTCCCAACCAGATCACGGCGGTTTCACCGTGTGCAGGAGGTAGCGCAGGCTCATGACGCCGGCGCCGACGGGCAGGATCGCCTCGCAGACCCAGGCAGGCACCGAGCCGAACGCGATGACCCCATCCTGATACTCGAAGCGCACGAACTTGAAGCTGAACCAAGCGAAGACCCCCAGCACCACGCAAGTGAACGCGCACGCGAATCGCTGCAGCCAGGGTTTGAAGGATTCGCTCGTAAAGCGGGAGACAATGTCGATACGGATGTGTTCGTCCTTGCGCGAAGCCACCATGGCGCCCACCATGGCGCCCCACAGCACCAGCACCCGCACCAGCGCATCCCCCCACAAGAGCCCGGTATCGAAGAAATTGCGGGCCACCACCTGCCAGGCGGCCAGCAGCATCATGGCGGCGAGCACGGTGACCAGCAATGCGCTCTCGATCAGGCGCAGTCCGGCTGTCGTTCGCTTGATGACGTTAACGGGCATGTTTCCCGGCAGATCCTCCAGCAGACCCGGTCAGGTCAATGGGGCCAGTATATTTCAGCAGGTCCGCCCGCGTTGCACCGGCAGGACCGGTCAGCGGGATGCGCCGGCGGCCGGTTCGACCCGGGCCGCTATTCCGTCGATGCCCGGTAGGCTTCCAGGTGACCCAGCATCTCCTGGTAACGGGCCGACGAGATGAAGCCCTCGTCCACCATGCGGCGCGATGCGATGTCCGCCAGGCGTTGCCATTCCTCACGCTCCGCCTGCGCCGTCTCGTGCCACGCCAGGCCCTGGTTCCGGAGCGCGGCGGATGCCTGTTCGTGGTCGCTGCGGCTGCGGGCATTGACCGTCTCCACCACGCCGCCCATGACCCGCTGCACGACCATCCGGTCGGCTTCCTCGAGCCGGTCGAACGACCTCTTCGCCACCGCCAGCAATCCGTAGACGTAGACCATCGGCAGATCCATGACGTGATCGAGTTGCGTATGCCATTGCAACGCAATGGCCGCCACCGGCGGCGTGGCGACGCTGTCGATCAGCCCGGTCTGCAGCCCGCCCAGCACATCGGCGATCGGCAGCGGGATCGGCGCAATGTCGAACGCGCCGAAAGCACGTGCCGATCCCGGGTCGTTGTCGGGCACCCACACCTTCAGCGCCCTGGCATCCTCGACACTGGTGATCACGTCCTGGGACATGGCGTGCGCGAACCCGACCTCGGCAATGCCGAAGGCAACGAAGCCCTTTTCCGCCAGGCCTGCGAGCAATGCATCGTCCATCCGTCCACGCACGTAGTCCGCCTCGCTGCCGGACCGGAAAGCCATGGGCAGGCTGTACAGGCCGATGTCCGGATAGTTCTGTACCAGGGCACCGGCGGTGACGACGGCGCCGTGCAGTTGCCCGACCCGTATCTTGCGCAGCACCGCCTTGTCGTCGCCCATTACGCCGCCCGGGTAGAACTTGAACGAGACCCTGCCCCCGGTCTCGGCTTCCACCTGCCTGCCGCCGTCGCGGAGCATCTTCATCCACAGCGACCCGTCCGGAGACAGCGTCGCGATCTTCAGCGTCGCCGCCGCGGCCGTGCCGCTCACGAACAATCCCAACATGACCGCCGCCAAGGGCAAGGCCCCGCGCAGCACGCGCGATTGCTGCCACCGAGGCGGCAAGCCGGCGCGTTTCGTCAGCCAGGGCCGCGGAAACCCACGGCCCCACAAAC
>JAPOON010000374.1 GCA_026713405.1 Gammaproteobacteria bacterium | reverse complement strand
TTCGGCAAGCTGCGACGGGGAACCCTGGTTCATCTGCAGGGTGACGCCGGGGTAGGCGTCCCGAAAGCGGGTAATGACCCTCGGCAATGCATAGCGGGCCTGGGTGTGCGTGGTGGCGATGGAGAGTTCGCCGTGCCGTTCGTTGCTGAATTCCTCGGCAATCTGCTTGATGCTCTCGGCCTGGCGGAGGATCTGGCCGGCCACCTCGATGATCGTCTCTCCGACCGGCGTAACATGCGTCAGGTGCTTGCCGCTGCGGGCGAATATCTCCACGCCCAGTTCGTCTTCCAGCAAGCGGATCTGCTTGCTGACCCCGGGCTGCGAAGTGAACAGGCTCTGTGCCGTCGCCGACACGTTCAGGTCGTGGTGGGCGACTTCCCAGATGTAGCGCAACTGTTGGAGTTTCATCGGCAGGGCCTGCTGCTCACCCGCACTGTACATCGAGATGCCATTAAATGGCTATAAAAGAACGTCTCCATATAACCATTCAGCTTGAATTTTTCCTCGAATCCGTCTGCAGGGCGGTTCAATCGTATCGAGGCGCCGGCTCCGGGCAGTTGCCGTCTCCCCGCAACGCAACCGGCGTTTCAGTTGACGATCTTGATCGTGTTCTGAGCGTGCAGGCCGCATTCCTTGTGCGCGGCATCCTCCCACCACCAGCGGCCGAGACGCTGGTGCTGGTGCGGGCCCACGGGGCGGGTACAGGGCTGGCAGCCGATGGAAACGAAACCCCGGTCGTGCAGGGGATTGTAGGGCACCCCCCGCTCGCGGATGTATCTCCAGACTTCTGCGGACGTCCAGTCGGCAAGCGGATTGAATTTGATCAGCCGGTTTCCCGGCGTGGAAAAAGCACGGTCTTCCTGCTCCTGGGGCAGGTCGGTGCGGGTGATGCCCTGGTCCTGGCGCTGCCCGGTGATCCAGGCCTGCAGGGTTGCGAGCTTGCGGCGCAACGGCTCGACCTTGCGCAGCCCGCAGCACTCGCCATGGCCGTCCTGATAGAAGCTGAAGAGCCCCTTGGCGCGGACCAGGTCGGCAACACCCTGCGCCGGGGGCATGACCAGTTCGATGACGATGCCGTAGTGTTTTCGCACACGCTCGAGAAACTCGTAGGTTTCCGGGTGCAGGCGCCCGGTGTCGAGTGAGAACACATCCAGTTCGATACCCGCCCGGTGGGCCATGTCTATCAACACGACGTCTTCCGCGCCGCTGAACGATATCGCCGCTTCCCCGGGCCTGTACCGGCGGGCAATCTGCACGAGCAGGGCTTGCGGATCAATTCCGGCGCTGGATTTTTGCGCTTCCATCTATCATGCTCCGCGTCCGTCGGATGAGGCGGCGCAGCCTATCAATCGTCGATAGCGGCTGGAAAATACTGTGTTGGCATATGCTTAACACTGGAAGTTCACCGAATTTCATCTACCCCACAACCCTTGGAGAAGGCCTATGAACGTACTGTGCCTGGACCTGGAAGGCGTGCTGATCCCGGAGATCTGGCAGGCCGTCGCCGGGCGCACGGGGCTTGACGCGCTCAACAAGACCACGCGTGACATTCCCGACTACGACGAACTCATGCAGTTCCGCATGAACGTGCTGCGCGAGCACGACCTGGCTTTCTCCATGATTCGGGAGGTGATCGACGGCGTCGAGCCGCTCGCCGGTGCGCGCGAGTTTCTGGACTGGGCCCGGGAACGCTATCAGGTGGTAATCGTCTCCGACACTTTCTACGAGTTCGCCATGCCGCTCATGGCCAAACTGGGCTGGCCCACCTTGCTCTGCCACCGGGCCCGTATCGAGGACGACCGCCTTGCGGGGTACACATTGCGCCAGCCCGACCCCAAGCGCAGCGCCGTAAGGGCATTCAAGTCGCTGCGGATGACCGTTCTGGCGGCGGGGGATTCATACAACGATGTGCCGATGCTGGAAGAAGCCGATGCCGGCTACTTCTACTGCGCACCCGCCAATGTGCGCGCGGAATACCCGCAGTACGCAGCGGCGGACAGCTATGCGGCGCTCAAGGACCTGATCGGGTCGAATTGAGGCGCCGCCCGCCCGGCGCACGGAGAACTCATGTCTCCAGCCGGTTGTTCCCCGCGAGGCAGCAGCGGGGCCGCTCAGAACTGGTTCATGGTATTGGCCGCACCGCCGGCGAGTAACGCCTTCTCGCCCAGGAAATACTCCTTGTGGTCGTCCCCGATGTTCGACCCCGCCAGGTCCTGGTGCTTCACCGCGGCCAGTTCGCGCCGGATCTCGCGCCGCTGTACGCCGCGCACGTAGGCGAGCATGCCCAGGTCGCCGAAGTAGCCTTCCGCGAGGAGGTCGGTGCCCAGCGCCGTCTCGTGATAGGTCGGCAACGTGATCAGGTGGTGGAAAATGCCCGCTTCCCGGGCGGCATCGCCCTGGAATCCCTGGATCAACCCGTCCGCCTCGCGCGCCAGTTCGGAATCGTCGTATTCGGCCGCCATCAGCCCCTTGGGCACCCGGTCAGGGTCGGGATAGGCGGACGTGTCCCTGCCGTCAGCCTGCCACTGGGTGTACACCTGTTCCCGGAAAGCCAGGGTCCAGTTGAAGGAGGGCGAGTTGTTGTAGACGAGTTTCGCATGGGGCTGGCTCTTGCGAACCTCGTCGACGAGCGCCTTGATCTGGCCGAGGTTCGGCCGTTCCGTCTCTATCCAGAGCAGGTCCGCCCCGTGTTCGAGGCTGGTGATGCAATCCAGCACCACGCGGTCGAAACCGGTCCCTTCCTTGAACGCATAGAGCCCGTTGTCGAGGCGTAGCGGACGGCAGAGCTTGCCGTTCTGGTGAATGGTGATGTCACCGTCGCGCAATTCGTCGAGATCGTGCACCTCGGTGGCCTCGAGAAAACCGCAATACCGGTCGCCGAGATCGCCGGCTTCCTTGGACACCGGAATCTTCATGGTCAGGCCCGCGCCCAGCGAGTCGGTGCGGGCGACAATGATGCCGTTCTCAACGCCGAGCTCCAGGAACGCATAGCGCACGGCATTGATCTTGGAAACGAAATCCTCGTGGGGCACCGTCACCTTGCCGGCCTGGTGGCCGCATTGCTTGGCGTCTGAAACCTGGTTCTCGATCTGAATGGCGCAGGCGCCGGCCTCGATCATGCGCTTGGCCAGCAGGTAGGTCGCTTCCTCATTTCCGAACCCTGCATCGATGTCCGCGATAATCGGCACCACATGGGTCTCGTAGTTGTCGATGCGGGTAATCACCTCGGCCACGTTGCCGCCCTGCGCCCGGGTCTCGTCGAGTTCGGCGAACAGATGGCGCAGTTCCCGCGCGTCGGCCTGACGCAGAAAGGTGTAGATCTCCTCGATCAGGTCGGGAACCGTCGTCTTCTCGTGCATGCTCTGGTCCGGCAGGGGACCGAACCGGGACCGCAGCGCCGCTACCATCCAGCCGCTCAGGTATATGTAGGACCTGGCGGTACCGCGCCGGTGTTTCTTGACCGACATCATCACCTGCTGGGCGGTGAAACCGTGCCAGCAGCCAAGGGACTGGGTGTACTTGCCGGGGTCCCGATCGTACTCCGCCATGTCGCGGCGCATGATGTCGGCGGTGTAGGCGGCGATCTCGAGGCCGGTGCGAAACCGGTTCTGCAGGCGCATCCGTACGACGAACTCTGGATTGATCGCGCGCCAACTCGACTGACCCGACATCTCTGCCCGGACCCGGTCGACTTCCTGAAGGTAGTTTGAGAGGTAAAGTGACATGCGGCTTGTTCCCGGAATTTTGAGCGGCGAAATTTATACAAAAATTTCTGGAATGGGAGGATACTAATATATTCCAGCCAGGAAATTGCGAGTTTCGAGCCGCGGAAGTCTCCGGCCCGAGCGCCGGGCGCAGGGTCAGCCGTGCCGGCCAGGCTTCAGGTCCGCTTTTTTGCCAAGCGTTCGGCCAGGCCCGTGTACGTGGCTGGTGTCAGTCCGCTCAAGGCTTCGTAGGCTGCCGGGGGAAGCTGTAGCCGGCCGAGCAGTTCATTGAACGATGTCGCATCGAGCCGGCGCCCGCGGGTGGCCTCCTTCAGGCGTTCGTATGGCTCCTCCAGGCCGTGCTTGCGCATGACCGTCTGCACCGCTTCCGCCAGCACTTCCCAGTTGCGATCGAGATCCGCCTCGATCGCGGCGCGGTTGATCGACAGGCGGGAAACGCCTTTCAACGTGGCCTGGCAGGCGATGCTGCAATGCGCAAAGGCGGTTCCGATGTTGCGCAATACCGTCGAATCCGACAGGTCCCGCTGCCAGCGCGAAACGGGAAGCTTGTCCGCCATGTGGGCCAGCAGCGCGTTGGCGATGCCGAGATTTCCCTCGGAGTTCTCGAAATCGATGGGGTTGACCTTGTGCGGCATGGTGGACGAGCCCGTCTCCCCGGCGACGGGCCGCTGGCCGAAATAGTCGATGGCGATATAAGCCCAGGCATCGCGATCGAAATCGAGCAGCACCCGGTTGAAGCGCATGAACGCGTGGAACAGTTCGGCGATGTAGTCGTGCGGCTCGATCTGCGTGGTCAGCGGGTTGGGATCGAGGCCCAGCCCGCTGACAAAGGCGCTGCTCACCGCCGGCCAGTCGACCTCTGGATAGGCCGCAACATGGGCATTGAAATTGCCCACGGCGCCGTTGATCTTGCCGCGCAGGACAACCTCCGCGATCGAACGGCGCGCCCGGGCCAGCCGCTCGGTGTACACGCGCAGTTCCTTGGCCAGGGTGGTCGGCGAGGCAG
>JAPOON010000373.1 GCA_026713405.1 Gammaproteobacteria bacterium | reverse complement strand
GCCAGGGACGACCGGCAAAATAGCGTAGGATTCCGCGTCGCCCGCACGTTAGCCCCGGCCGATCCCGGAGTGGTGCCGATGTTCCCGCCGGCTGCCGAAGAGGCGCCCCAGGGCTTTGTCCGTGTCATCAATCATTCCGAGAAAGCCGGGCAGGTACGCATCGATGCCTTTGACGACAGCGGCATGGCCTATGGCCCGGTCATGCTGTCCATCGACGCCGGCGCGACCGTGCATTTCAACTCCGGCGATCTGGAGCGGGGAAATGCCGCCAAGGGCCTGCCGGAGGGCATCGGTTCCGGCCCGGGAGACTGGCGGCTGCAGATGTCGACCATCCTGGACGTCGACATACTGACGTACATACGCACGCCGGACGGTTTCCTGACCGAGATGCAACAGACGGTGCCCGCGCACGAAGCCCGCCACCAGGTATCGATCTTCAACCCGGGCCGCAATCGCGAACAGGTGAGCCACCTCCGCCTGATCAACCCCGGGGAGGAGGTTTCAGAGGTAACGATTACGGGCGTGGACGATGCCGGGCGCCCCGGAGACGCGGTTAGCCTTACGCTTGCAGCGGGGGAGTCGCGCACATTCTCGTCTCAGCAGTTGCAGTCTGGCAGCGGCGGTCTCGTCGGCAGGCTTGGCGCCGGTCAGGGCAAATGGCGCCTGACGGTGGCGCCGACGAAGCCGATCCTGGTCATGAACCTGCTGAAAAGCCCCACCGGCCACCTCGCGAATCTTTCGGCAACGCCCGTTGACGCCGATGAGGGTGAGCATTCGGTGTGGCTGTTTCCTCCGAAGTCTTCGCTTGGCCGCGAGGGCTTCCTGCGGGTGATCAACCTGAGCGACACAAGCGGCGAGGTGCTGATTTACGCGGTCGATGACGACGACGGTCGCCAGGGCCTCGTATCCCTGACACTGGGGGCGGGTGCGACTGTGAATGTCAACTCCACAGACCTCGAGGACGGAAACACCGACAAGGGCTTGTTCGGCAGCACCGGCGCGGGCGCGGGCGACTGGCGCCTGGAACTCACCAGCGATCTGCACATCGAAGTGCTGGCCTACGTGCGCACCGAGGACGGCTTCGTCACGGCAATCCACGACATCGCCCCGCGGGACGCGAATCACCATCGCCTGGCGGTGTTCAATCCCGGCAGCAACACACAGCAGGCGAGCCTGTTGCGGCTGGTGAATCCGACGGCGGAATTGGCTCAGGTATCGATCCGAGGCATCGACGACGCAGGCGCTGCTGGCGGCCGCGTGGAATTGACTCTGCCGGCCGGCCAGTCGCGAACTTACTTCGCTTGGGACCTGGAATCCGGCTGCGGCGACCTGCAGGGTGCTCTGGGAGACGGCGCGGGCAAGTGGCAGCTGGAGGTGGCATCCGAACAGCCTATCGTCGCCATGAGCCTGCTGGAAAGCCCCACCGGCCACTTGACAAACCTCTCAGACGCCATATTCCGGCGCCTGCGCCTGGTAACCGCGAGCGATGTTTTCGATGAACTGATTTCGGGCCCCGTAGCGCAATCGAGTTGCGTGGGCTGTCACGTTGCGGGCGGCGCGGCCGATGACACGCGGCTGACGCTGGTACCCGGCACCACGGCCGACCACGCCCGGCTTAACCGGGAGGCGTTCGCGGAATTCGTCACGGATGTCGAAGGCGGCGCAAGCCTGATGCTCGCGAAGATGCGCGGGGATGCCAGTCACGGCGGCGGCGTTCAGGTGGCGCAAGACAGCGCCGCGTACGCAAGCGTTCAGCGCTTCGTGAGGCTGGTG
>JAPOON010000372.1 GCA_026713405.1 Gammaproteobacteria bacterium | reverse complement strand
CGCCTGCACGATGGGTATCTCCACACCCAGCATGCGGGTGATGCGATTGTCGAAGGTTTCATTTGCAGGCATGTTTGCTTTTCCTTTCGGTATTCCGTGGGGGTTTTTTGGTACCGGTTGCCGATGTGGTCCGCTTTCGGGGCGCCGGGCGATGTGGACCCGCCTGCTCGCCGGTCAGACGGCTCCGTCCAGTGCCCGCAGCATGCGCTTGAGGGCGAAGTGCCGGTAGCTGTGCAGCACCAGTCCCTCGATTTCTTCCCAGTTCGCATCGTCTTCCACGTCGAGTTCGATCCAGCCGTTGTGGCCGATGTAGGGCGGGATGGCGTAGCGGGGGTCGAAGGTCAGGGTGGCCTGGCGGTCGGCGCCCGCCCAGAACTGCAGATTCAGGCGGCCCTTGCGGTCGTGCACGCCGGCAAAGGTTTTCTTGCCCGCCTTCCAGACAGGGTTGCCGAACTGCTCGGTTTCCAGGGTTTCCGGCAACGCCAGGCAGATCTCGCGAAACTTCGACAGAACCTGCTGTGCCCGGGGCTTGGCCAGCGGGTCGAATTCCTCGACCGGCAGGTCTTCCGTGGGCGGGTCGATGGCGATGGTGTCGCCGACTGCCTCGCAGAGTTCCCCGGGCGCCAGCTTTTCATAGGCTTCCCGCGTCCGCTCGGCAATCGTCGTCCAGCGCAGGCCCTTGTCCAGATGCACTCCGAGCCAGCCGCGCGGGCCCAGGTAGGGCGGTACGAAGTAGTGCTCGGGCTCATTGCCGGCGTAGAACTCCTGGGCGCCCGGGGGTGCGTTCAGCCAGAGCGCGATGCGCCGGTCGCCGTGGTGGTTGACCACGTAGGTGGCGAACGTCTTGCCGCGCACGCGGAAGTCGGGGGAGCCCCTGGACGGCCGCTCCTCGGCTTCCGGGAAAGACAGGCAGACTTCCCGTACTGCATCGCTGATTGTTCTGGCCAATTTGAAGTCCCCATATTGAACGCGCGCTTCAATCGCATCAGCGCGGATCGAGCTCGCGAACCTTGATGTCGCGGAACGATACCGGGTTCCGATGGGCTTGCAACACCATGGGGTGCCAGGTCTGTGAGGCGTATGGGAAGGGGCGGTCACGTTCACGCTCGCGGCGACCCAGTTCCGCATCACCCGGCTTATACTGAGCGCTGATAGCGGACTGTTTGGAGGCCACATGGCGGAATTCTCCATTAGGGCAGGTGATTCGGGTGGCGTACGGCGAGCCCCGGCATGATGCAGTGCGCGCTTGTTCTCGTTCTCGCAACGACGCCATGACGATGCGGGCCGCCGATGACGCTGCCGCAGCCAGGTACCGCCGTGCCGGGTGGTGGGGTGGCCGGAGTTTGCTGGACCGCTTCGAGTCGCACGTAGCCCGCTCCCCGGAAGCGCTTGCCCTGGTCAGTGGCGACGTCACGCTGTCGCGGGCCGAACTGTGGAGCGCCGCGGGCGAGGCCGCCGAAAAGATCCGAGGCATTGCCGGCCCGGGCAGGCGGGTGGTGGTGCTGCTGCTGCCCAACGAAACCGCCTGGCTTGTCATGTTCCTCGCCGTGCTGCGGGCGGGCCAGGTACCCGCCACGCCCCCGGTCACCACTACCGCCAACCACCTGCGGCACATCTTTGCACTGACTGAACCGGCGCTGGCGATTACCGTCAGCCGACACCGGCAGTCCGCGCCGGCCGATGTGGTGCGGCAAGCCGCCGAGGGGGCTTCCGCGGAAGCCCCACCGGAAGGCACCGCGCAAGCATCGGGGAGGGCCACCGCGGAAGCCCCCGCGGGAGGCACCGCAGAAGTCCCAGGAGAGGCTACCGGTGTTGTTGTCGGTCTGGTCGAAGGCAGGTCTCTGGAAATCTGCGATCCGTGGGGGAGTTCGGCGACAGGCATCTCGATATCCGGCGTCGATGTATCGGAGACCGCCGCTCACCTCATGTTCACCTCAGGCACAACCGGCCCGCCGAAAGTGGTGAGTCACAGCGAAGATTCCCTGGCCACGCTCAATCGGCAGTTCGCAGAGCGCTTTTCCCTCGGCCCCGCGACGCCGGTGTTCATGCCTTCCCCGCTCGGCCACAGCGTGGGCGCCATTCACGGCGCGCGCCTGTCGATGTTCCTGGGCGCACCGCTCATTCTTCAGGATCGATGGGATGCCCAAGCCGCGCTCGAACTGGTTGCGCGTCACCGCGCCGCGTTCACCGCGGCCGCGACGCCGTTCCTGTTCGACCTGGCCAATGCCCCGTGGCGCGGAAGCGAGCCCAAGCTGGCGCCGCTCAAGAGCTTTCTGTGCGGCGGCGCCCAGGTGCCTCCGGCCCTGATCCGGCGCTGCCGGACGGAGTTTCCCAATACCTTCGTGACCCCCCTTTGGGGCATGACCGAAGGCGGCCTGACCACCTGCGTGGCCGACTCCACGGACGAGCAGGTCGAAACTACCGTGGGTGTGGGGCTGCCGGGCCTGAAACTGCGAACGTTAACCGACGACATGCGGCTGCAGGCTATTGGCGCCGGCGAACTGGTCATGCGCGGGCCCGGCGTCTTCAACGGCTATTACGCACAGCCCGAAACCTATGCGGAGAACCTGATTGGCGATGGCTTCTTCCGCACCGGGGACCTGGCCCGTATCGATGCCGACGGGTACGTCTCGATTACCGGCAGGGCCAAAGACCTGATCATCCGGGGAGGCGTGAACATCTCCCCCGTCGAAACGGAGAACGTCATCGCCGCCCACCCCGACGTGGTTGGTGTGGCCGTTATCGGCTGGCCCGACGAGCGCCTTGGCGAGCGTCTCTGTGCCGCAGTCGAGACCACGGCTCCCCTCACGCTGGCCGATCTCCTGAGGTTCTGCGAGGCGCAGGGCCTGCCTCGCCGTTACTGGCCGGAGCGCCTTGAACCGGTAGAGCGCTTTCCGCGCACGGCCGCGGGCAAGATCAGGAAGCACGAGTTGCGCGGCCGGCTTCTGGACCGCGCAACGGCAGCGGGCGGGAATGACGCCGGCGCCGCGGACCAACACCGGGGAGAAGACCGATGAGCCAGGTCGAACTGGGCGACATCGTCGTCAACTATCGCCGGCGGGGCTCGGGCCCGGCGGTGGTGCTGCTGCACGGCCTGGCCGAGGACCACCGCTCCTGGGATGCCGTTGCCGCACACCTGGACGGTTTCACCAGCTACGCCGTCGACCTGCGCGGACACGGGCAAACGAGCGCCGGGGAGGGCAGCGGCACGCTCGCGCAATTGAGCGATGATCTCACCGCGTTCGTCAACGGCGTGAGCGGCCCTGCAGCCGTGGTCGGCTATTCGCTCGGCGGCACCATTGCTCTGCACGCCGCAACGGCCGCGGATGCACCGATCAGGCACCTGGTCGTGGTGGCCACCTCATCGGTCGTCGGCGGGTCCGCGGCCGATTTTTTCGCCGGCCGCATCGCCCAGCTTGAGGCCGGGGACAGCGCCGCTTTCGCCGAAGGCCTGCGCGGCGACACATCGCTGCAAATCGTTTCCACGGCCGATGTCGACGCGGTGGCCGCCGGTCGCGTTGCCGCAGTGGGTGACGGCAGCGGCTATATCAACGCCGCGCGAGCCATGATCGGGGTGCGGGCCGAGCCGCTTAATCCTCAGCTGGCAAAAATCAACGTGCCACTCGACATCGTCGGCGCCGCCGATGATGTCTTCTGTCCGCGGCGGGCGGCGGATATCATCGCCGCTGCCGTGCCCCATGGCCGCTATCACGAGATTGCCGACGCCGGCCACCTGATTACCGTCGACCAGCCCGAACGCTACGGCGAGTTGCTCGCCAGGCTGCTGCACAAAGGGAGTGCGCGATGACCCATCGATACGGAATTTCGCTGGGGGTGAGCCCCCGGGAGCCCCTGAGCCGAACATCCGAACTGGCCCGGGTGGTGGACGACGGCGGCTTCGAGGTGCTGTGGTACATCGACTTCCAGCTCGGCATGAAAGACGTGTATGCGGCCATGAACCTGGCCGCAATGTCCACGAAGAACGTGCTCATCGGTACGGGTGTGACGAACCTGATCACCCGGCACCCCACCGTTACCGCCAACGCCATGGCTGCGCTCGACGAACTCTCCGATGGCCGGGCGGTGCTCGGCCTGGGGGCCGGCTGGTCGGCGGTGCTCGGCGCGGGCGCAACGCCGTCCAGGGTGGGCGAACTGCGCGCCGGCATCGACGGCATTCGCCGCCTGTTCACCGGCGAAGCCTGCGAGTTCGACGGCACCGAGGTGCGCCTCGCCACCGCCACGCGGCAGGTCCCCATATACCTCGCCGCTTCGCAACCCGCCATGCTGCGCCTCGCCGGCGAGGTCTGCGACGGCGTCGTGCTGATGGGCGCCGCCGACCCGGAGTTCTGTGCGTGGCAGCTCGAATTCATTCACGAAGGCCTGGCGAAAGCGGGGCGCAGCCGGGACCAGCTCACGGTCGACCTCTTCGTCACGATGTCGGTGCGTGACGACGAAGCAAGCGCCGTCGACGACATCAGGGCCTGGGCCACCAGCCAGGCGGCCACCTTCCATCCCTGGAAGCGGATGCCGCCGGCCTGGGAACGCTTCCGCCCGGACTTCGCCCGTGCCGCGGACGCCTACCACCTGGTCGATCACCTGTCGCTTCAGGCCCGGCACAAGGCCATCGTGACAGACGAGTTCGCGAAGT
>JAPOON010000371.1 GCA_026713405.1 Gammaproteobacteria bacterium | reverse complement strand
TATCCATGCGAAACGTTGCCAGTCGGGCGGGCAGACCCCGCTCCGAGCATTCGTCGCTGAGGGTCTGGAGGCGGCGTTCGTCGATATCCAGCGCCGTCACCGCCGCCCCTTCCCGGAGCAACGCGAACACCAGTTCCCGCCCGAATCCTCCCGCTGCGCCCGTGATCGCAGCGATCCTGCCTGCTAGCTGGTCTCCTTCAAGCGCTGGCATGGGCCGGTCCTCTCAGTTCAGTCCCCTGTCCCGCCGGACGCGTGCGAGCGTGCTGAGCGTAGCCAGCAGCAGTGCGTCGCGCTCGCCGGCGAGGGCGGCCGGGTCGCGACCTTCCATCGCTGTATCGACCAGCGCCTTGAGACGGACCCGGACTGCCGGGGTGAAATCCACCGGCTCGAGATCGTTCATCCAGTGCTGCAGGGCATCACCCAAGTGATCGAGAAAATGCGCGTAGCCGCCGGCACCTCCGGCCAGGTGGCAGATCTCGAAGGGGCCCATCACGCCGAGCCGGAGCCCGGGCCCGTACTTCACGGCGATGTCGACATCTTCCACGCTCGCCAATCCCGAGAGCACGGCCGCTGCGCACTCGCGCCACAGCGCGGCCTGCAACCGGTTGACCAGGTGGCCGGGAGCCTCGTGGTTGAGCCGGATCGCCTTCTTTCCTTGCGCGTTGTAAAAGTCGATCGCCCAGTTCACCACACCCGGGTCCGTTTCGGCACCACCGAGCACTTCCACGAGCGGGATCAGGTGGGGCGGATTGAACGGATGCCCGACCACGAACCGGGCGGCGTTCGCGCAGCCGGCCTGCAGGTTCGACATGAGCAGACCGGACGTGGAACTCGCGAGCACGGCATTCGCTGGCAGGGCGGCGTCGATCTCCGCGTACAGGGATCGTTTCAGCTCGAGCTCTTCCGGGGCGCTCTCCTGCACGAACTCGGCGCTGGCCAGCGCCCCGGCGGGGTCGGCATGGAACTGCAGACATCCCGGGTCGGCGTCGGCCACCAGCAGGCCAAGCTCCTCGAGAACCGGCCAGGCACCGCTGACGTGCGCACGGAGGAACTGCTCCGCGCCGGCGGCCGGGTCCCACGCCCGGACCTCCATCCCGCGCCCCAGAAAATAAGCGGCCCACGAGGCCCCGATGGTCCCGGCGCCGATGATGCTCACGCGGCGGATCGCTGACGGTTCGGGCAAGTTCATGGGCTCGCTCTCCTGGCGCTGGACAGTCCGTTCCAAGCCTGCATACCAGCCGACAGATTAATGCGTGCAGCGGTTCCACCCGTCGGCCCGGAATCGAGATCTTGCGGGAACCGTCGACCTGGCGCATGCCCGACATGGCTAGAGCAGATTCCGTTCGGGTTGAGCCTCAGCCAGCGCGGCGGGACATCGTTCAACTTCACGCGCATCCATATCCGCGATAGTGAGGCACAGCCCACCATCTGATAGCATTGCAAGCGCCGCTTTGAGCACAGGCAGTATTCGAATGGGGGAGACCTCAGTTGGCCAGCATCACAATTCGCAATCTGGACGACGACGTGAAAACCGGACTTCGCAAACGGGCTGCGGGCCATGGCCGGTCCATGGAAGAGGAAGTGCGGATGATCCTGCGCGAGGTGGTCGGACGGGAAATCGTACCGGAGAAGGGCTTGGGGACTGCAATTCATCAGCTGTTCAAACCACATGGCGGTGTGGAGTTGGAGTTGCCGCCAAGGGAGCGCATGAGCGAGCCGCTGCGCTTCGACTGAGATGGCGGTGATCTTGCTGGACACCAACGTGGTGTCGGAACTGATGCGCGCCGAGCCGAGCCAAGATGTACTGGTCTGGATGGACGAGCAGCCACCGCGCCAGTTGTTCGTCACGGCCATCACGGAAGCTGAGGTCCGTACCGGTATTGCCAATCTGCCGAAAGGTGCGCGCCGCCAGGGTCTCGCCGCCGCGGCCGAGCGAATGCTCGGAGGGCTGTTTGCCGGGCGGGTTCTGCCGTTCGACAGCGATGCTGCATGCGCCTATGCCGAGATTGCTTCTGCCAGCCGCATTGCCGGCCGACCCATCTCCCAATCGGATTGCCAGATTGCGGCCATCGCGCACTGTCAAGGCATGGCGGTGGCGACCCGGAACGTGCGGGACTTCTCCGAAACCGGCGTGGAAGTGATCGACCCGTGGGCGAGAGTATGAGGGAATCGGCCGAGCGTACCGACAAGTGCCTGCCACGATGACGCCGGGCGCGTTCATGTGGCGAAGTCGAACCTGCGACTGGTCATGCCGCCGTACTCCCTCAACCTGAACCTGATCGAGCAGCTGTTCGCCAAGCCCGGGGGGCTGCTGCGCAAGGCGGCCGCCCGCACCGTCGGCACCCTGTGCGCCGGCTACTTCCGCCACGCCGGCTATGGCTCAACCTGAACGGAATCTGCTCTAGATCTGGCCGGCGAGCAGGCGCGGCCACGAGTCGCAACGGCAGAACCTGGAGTTACGCCGGCGCGGGTCGCGGGCACCATGGGCGCAACGCCTTGCCGAGATACGCTGCGCTGGAGCGAGTAAGCGCGATTGCGAGACGGTGGGGCCGGCGTCCGTCTACGACGGCCTGGTCCAGGCGAGCGACCATTAGCCGGAAGGCCTGGGTTGCATTGACGCCTCGGGCAGTGGCCGGCCGGCAAAGGACGTCCGGCTCGACGCCGAATGCGATCGACAAGCCGGAAGCGGATGCAGCGGTGTCAGGCGCCGAAGAGACGGCTGATAAAGCGTCCAGGCCCGAGCGCGAATGCGCCCGCAGCCAGGAGTCCGGCCATCGTGCCGACCATGAAGCTCGCGTGGATTCGCACCCAGCCCCTACGGATGGAGAAGACCGCGACCGCCATGGAAATCAGCGTCCACACCGTGAGCCCGTGGATCCAGCTGAACTGGCCCGCATTGAGCTCCCGAATCGGGAACGAGGACAGCGTCACAAACGCCATGGCCACGATCCACACCCAGCCAACGACCCGGTGACGCCGCGTGCCCTTGGCAAGCGCCAGGTTCGCGGTTCCCAGTCCGAGCGCCAGGGTAGCGGTCGCCAAATGGAGCCAAATCACCATCAGTCCGTCTCGATCGCTGCATTGTAGGCACCGCCGGCTCCGCGGGTGGTCATCCCACGATTGCCGGCCAGGCAACGCCCCGTGGAGGAACTGCTTCGATCAGGCCCGCGGACGTCATTGCGTCATGCACGTCGGCTGATCTCGGCCGGCGACGGGCACGCTCATGCTTCCGCCTCTCGAGGTGTCGGTATCGCGGTAATCTGGCCAACTGGCCGCATAATGCGATCTATTCGGTATCGGCCAGGTTGTGAGGCACCCCTTTGTCGCGTGCGCTGGTGCCGTTTTCTCGGTCGGGGCAAGCGGACTTGCGGGTGGTGTCAATGTCAATTGAAAACTGCACATTCCTGACAACTGAAAACTACACACTTTGGGGTGGCCGGGAGGGCGGTCATGGCGGGGTCGGCGCGCCGGTTGGCGGGTCGCCCGCTCGAGACGCGCCCGCCCTTCCGTGGCCACGGAAGGCGAACCATGCCCGTCAAGGATGCCGCGGAATCTGATGATCCCGGATCCTGCAGGCTCCTCCGACCCCACCAAGCGGGTAGACTTCCGACATGGCGTCACCAGCAGGACACCCCCGGGACAATCCCGAGAACACGATCGACATCGACCCCGAATGGCGCGCGGAATTCGACGCCGCCGCCGCGCGGCCGTTGGAACAGCATGTGCGGTACGGGTTCGTGAAGACCTACAAACCGGTCCTGGACGACGCCCGTATCGGGCCTTCGACACGATGGAGGCATACCGGGCATGGTGCGACGCGCACGTGCCGGCATGGCTCGGCTATGGCCGTTGACTACCGGCAGCTCGAAGAGCTGCGAGACGCCTGTGCGCGCCACGGCGTCGCGTACTTGGTCATCGGCAAGAGCGGGGCGCTCCTGCACGGGTTTCCGGACACCACCCAGGATGCGGACCTGTTCATCCGCAAATCCCCGGGCAACGGCCGCGCGCTGGTGCGAGCGCTGCGCGAACTGCAGTTCCGTCTAAACGATCAGGAAGCGCAAGACATCGAACAGGGCAAGCACTTCGTCCAGTTGAAAAACGGGCCGTTCGATATCGACCTAGTGTACGCCCCGGACGGCATAGAGCGATTCGAGGATGCCTGGACACGCGGCATCGACGTCGACGGCATCGCTGTCTGTTCCCTCGACGACATCATCGCGAGCAAACAGGCTGCGAACCGCGTGTAGGATCGCGAGACCCTGCCCAGGCTCATCGCGTTCCGGGACTACCTGCGCCAGCGCCGCAGCCAACGAAAGCGACTCGGTGCCCTGCCAGACAACCGGCCGTGACGCCAACATGGAAGCCTGGAGCGATAAGCCGCTGGATCAGATACCGCTGGCGCCCGAAGCGCTGCCGTTGAAGCAGCGTCTGCAGGACAACGCCAATGGTAGCCGACAGTGCAGAGCGGCCATGGCCGCGTCATGCGCCAAGGTCTGCGGCATTGGCCAAGGTAGAGTCTTGATACAGCCTGAAGCTGGCGCCATCACCACCCTGATGCGACCCATCGAGAAGGTTTTCGGGCACGTTCTGGGTGCATGTGCAGCCAGTATTTGACGATACCAGCACGAGGCGTCTCATGACGGCGTCCGGACGTCACGTCGCCGACTTCAACGCGCTCCGGCCAATCCCCACGGTCAAGCGCGGAAGGTTCCGCACGGGCGCTAGTTTCGTACGTCAACCCTGGGGTTCAAGCAGTTCCGCCAGCGCATAGAGCGTCTTCTGCGGGAAGCGATCCCGGGGGTAGTAGCGGGTGACGATCTCAAGCGCCTTGTCATACTCCGAAAGATTCAGGTACCGCAGGAGAAAACGCACGTCGTCCTCGTCGTGGAAGCCCTCGCCGAGCCGCATGGCGAGGCACTTCATCGCAAGCAGATACTCCGGGGTCGCGATCAGCACACGCAGGTTGGAAAGCTCCAGGTACGCACGAAAGTCTCCGTGGTCGCTCAGGTACGCTTGGACGGCGTCATTGAGCCAGTCGCCCGGCAGTCCCGAAGCGGCTGCGACCGCCCGCGCGGCCGCGCGTACCTCGTTCGCGGGCCGGAAGAATGCGTCGATGTCCTGGGTCGACGCACGAGCGTCGAACACGAGGCACATGACGGCCCCACCCACCACGTACACCTCGCCGGTGATCGCTCGGCGCTCGAGTTCATCGTTCAGGCGCCCGAGCAGGCGCTCGATGTCGCACTTCGAATATTCCACTAGACCCGCTGCCCCACACTGCTGTCGATGAACAGGTTCCGGCGCCGGAACGCGGGTGGGGACTGCGTCAAGAGGTAGAGCCGCAGGCTCTTGAGCGGCGAAGCGAACCAGGGCGCATCAAGCCCCTTGACCGAGGCTACCCAGCGGGGCGGATCGACTCCGTGCATCGCTGCCGCATGCTCGACCGTCGCCGCCAGATAGTTCAATTCGAACGGGGGGAGCCGAATTTCCGGACCGTGGCGCACCGCTCGCACGTACTCGCTTGCAGTCAACCGGGCGAAGCAGTCCTGCAGTTCGGCGAACGCGAAGGAGCGTGCAGCCGGGCGCGTCGCCAGGTCGCGGCACAACGCCTGGAATTTGCGATCGGCGGGCGGCAGCACCTGCTCCAGTACCCACCTGGAGATATCCATTCCGGCGCTTGCCGCGCGCGCGCGTATGCGCGCCTTGTCCTCCGCAGTGACGCGAATCTGGAGTTGGTGGGTCTTGCTCACGAGCAGTACCTTGGCCCTTCTTGAGACCCTGTCAATACCTCGTATTGACATTTTGCGGTTTCGAGACAGCGACGTTGCTGTGCCAAGCGTACGACGCGCAAAAGACCGATCCGCACTGACGCCCGGAGGCTACCGGGAAGCTTCGAAGTCACGGAGTTCCCGCGGCGACGGCGCGACATCCGCGTTCAGCAGCGAGCCCAAAACGATGGTTGTGGGTCGTCCGTCCACCCGATTCGTTTCCGCCTACCAAACGCGAAATTGCGCGCCGGCTTTCGGCGGTGGACTGTGCGCCGTACAATTTCCGGCGGCTACGCGACGAAGTTTCTTCTGCCGGAGGCGGAGTGCGCCAACCCGACCCTCTGGATGGGAACGGATTCTCCGGCAGAGCGGGGACGTGGCCAACGGAAGGAGATGGCAGATGAGACGATTTCTGTTGACCGTTGCAGCCTTGATGATGGCGGCATCCGCGGCGCAGGCGGAGATGAAGATCGGCGTCCTGCTGGGTTTCACCGGGCCGATCGAATCCCTTGCCCCCAACATCGCAGCCTCGGCCGAACTGGCGATGCAGGAAGCGACGGAATCCGGTGCATTCCTGGGCGGCAGGAAGGTAACGCCGGTGCGCGGTGACTCCACCTGCATCGATGCCGCTGCGGCGACGGCCGCGGCCGAGCGGCTGGTCAATTCGGACGAGGTCGCGGCCATCATGGGGGCGGACTGCTCGGGCGTCACCACCGCCGTCGCAAACAACGTGGCCGTGCCGAACGGCGTCGTCATGATCTCGCCGTCGGCCACCTCGCCGGCGCTCACCACGCTCGATGACAACGGCCATTTCTTCCGCACCGCACCGTCGGATGCGAGACAGGGCCAGGTGTTGGCCAGGGTCGCCAAGGCACGCGGCATCACCAACATCGGCGTCACCTACACCAACAACGACTACGGGAAGGGCCTGGCGAACGCCTTCGCGAACGCCTTCGAGGCAGCGGGCGGCACGGTCGCGCTGTCTGTCGCGCATGAGGACGGCAAGGCCGACTACGCGGCGGAGGTCGGAGCGCTGGCGGCCTCCGGTGCCGAGCATCTGGCCGTGTTCGGCTATGTCGACCAGGGCGGCAGGGGGATCATCCAGGCTTCGCTGGACACGGGCGCATTCGATACCTTCCTACTCGCGGACGGAATGATCGGTGACTCCCTGCTCGAGGCCATCGGCGATGCGCTGGAAGGATCCGTCGGCACCGCACCCGGGTCCGATTCCCCGAACGCGAAGAAGTTTCAGGAGGCCGCGGAGGCAGCCGGACTCAAGGGAGCGGATCCGTTTTCCGCGGAAGCCTACGACGCGGCGGCGCTGATCATCCTTGCCGCGCAGGCGGCCGGTTCGACCGACCGGGCGGCGATCCAGTCGAAGATTCTCGAGGTCAGTAACGCGCCGGGCGAACCGATTGGTCCGACCGAACTGGCCAAGGGTCTGGAGTTGCTCGCCGCCGGCACGGCGATCGACTACCAGGGCGCGACCGATGTCGAGCTGACCCCCGAGGGCGACGCCTCGAGCCCCTACAAGGAGTACGAGGTCATGGACGGCAAATTCACCACTGTCCGGATCCATTGACTGCTCAAGCGACAGGGAGGCGCCCGGCGCCTTCCACCGCCGCGGCTTCCGGACACCGTTCCTGATCGGCGGCATACGCCGGGAAGGGGGCCCGCATGATCCGCGTGGTGGACGTGCACAAGCATTTCGGCGGGGTGCGGGCGGTTGACGGGGCAACCCTGAAAATCCGCGAGGGCGCGATTACCGGGCTGATCGGACCGAACGGGGCCGGCAAGACCACCCTCTTCAACGTCGTCGCCGGGGTCTACCCGCCCACCGCCGGCCGGGTCTTCCTGGCGAACGACGATGTCACTGGCCTCCGGCCCCACCAGCTCTTTCGCAGGGGGGTGGTACGGACATTCCAGATTGCCCACGAATTCGCCACGCTGACCGTCGTGGAAAACCTGCTGGCGTCGGTTGGCAACCAGACCGGCGAGAGCCTCGTGGGCGCCTGGCTGCATCGGGGCCGGGTGCGCATCGAGGAAGGGAGGCTTCGGGACCGGGCGGACGAGGTCCTTCAGTTCCTGAATCTCGGCGAGGTCGCCAATCTACCGGCCGGTGACCTCTCGGGTGGCCAGAAGAAACTCCTGGAACTCGGGCGCGTGATGATGACCGGCGCCAAGGTCGTACTGCTCGACGAAATCGGGGCCGGCGTCAACCGCACGCTCCTGCGCTCCATTTCGGGGGCCATCCTCCGCCTCAATCTCGAGCATGGGTACACGTTCTGCCTGATCGAGCACGACATGGACCTGGTCTCGCTGCTCTGCGACCCCGTGATCGTGATGGCCGAGGGGAAGGTCCTCGCCGAGGGTTCCGCTCCGGACGTCCAGTCCGATGAGCGGGTCATCGAAGCCTATCTGGGCTCCAGGTCGAGGCACCGCCGCCAGCAGACGGCCGACACCGCATGAGCTACCTCGCCGGCTGTTCGATGCGTGGCGGGTACGGCGGCGCGGACATCCTGCGCGGCTGCAGCGTCGGGGTCGACAAGGGTGAGATCGTCGTGGTCGTGGGCCCGAACGGGGCCGGCAAGTCGACCGCCATGAAGGCCCTGTTCGGCATGGTGCGGCTGCACGAAGGGGAGGTGCGCCTAGGCGGGCAAACGATCACCGGCCTGACCCCGCAAGACCGCGTCAAGCGGGGGATGGCCTTCGTTCCGCAGACCGGCAACATCTTCACGACGCTCACAGTCCAGGAAAACCTGGAGATGGGTGCCTTCCTCCGTCGCGACAACATCTCGGCGAGCATGGAGCGCGTGTTCAGCCTCTTTCCCGTCCTGAAGGAGAAACGCCGCCAGACGGCCGGTGAGCTGTCCGGCGGCCAGCGCCAGCAGGTGGCGATTGGCCGCGCGCTGATGACGCAACCGGATGTGCTGATGCTCGATGAGCCGACTGCCGGCGTGTCGCCGATTGTCATGGATGACCTGTTTGACCGGATCCTGGAGATCCGGCAAGCCGGTATCGCCGTACTGATGGTGGAGCAGAACGCCCGGCAGGCGCTCGCCGTCGCGGATCGGGGATTCGTGCTGGTGACCGGCGAAAACCGGTTTACCGACAGCGGGCAGGCCCTGCTGGCCAATCCCGAAGTGCGCCGCTCCTTTCTTGGCGGATGAGCGCCAGTGGAAGTGGACATCGTCAACGCGCTGGTGCTGCTGGCGAACTTCGTCGTCGTCCCGGCCGTTGCCTACGGTTCGCAGCTCGCCCTCGGCGCGCTTGGGATCACGCTCGTCTACGGCATCCTGCGTTTCGCGAATTTCTCGCACGGCGATCTCATGGCTTTCGGCACGATGGTCGCGATCCTCGGCACGTGGCAGCTGCAGGCATGGGACATCGGACTGGGCCTGCTGCCCACGGCGTTGCTCGCGCTTCCCGTCGGCGTCGCGGCCGCCGTCATCGTCAGCCTGGCCACGGACCGGATGGTGTTCCGGTTCTACCGGCTGAGACGCAGCGCACCGATCATTCTCTCGATCGCCTCCGTCGGCGTGATGTTCGTGCTGAACGGCGCCGTGCGGCTGATCATTGGCCCGGATAACCGGGCCTTTCTGGACGGCGCGCGCTACCTGATCAGCGCGCGCGAGTTCAAGTCCCTGACAGGCCTCGCCGAGGGTCTGTCCGTTCGCACCTCGCAGGTGCTGACCCTGGCTCTGGCGGTTCTCGCGGTCGCAGCGCTCTTCTGGTTCCTGCGGCGTACCCGTGCCGGCAAGGCCATGCGTGCCTACGCCGACAACGAGGACCTGGCCCTCCTTTCCGGCATCGAGCCGTCCCGGGTGGTGCTGCTGACCTGGGTCATCACCGCGTCGCTCGCCGCGACCGCCGGCACGCTCTATGGGCTCGACAAGAGCTTTCACCCGTTCACGTATTTCCAACTGCTGCTTCCCATGTTTGCCGCCGCGATCGTGGGCGGCATCGGGCAACCGCATGGCGCGATCGCGGGCGGCTTCCTGATCGCCTTTTCGGAAATCGCCCTCACCTATCCCTACAAGAAATTCCTGCAGTACCTCCTCCCCGAGGACCTGCATCCAGACGGCCTCGTGCAGCTGTTGTCGACCGACTACAAGCTCTCCGTCTCGTTCGTGATCCTGGTGGTGGTCCTCCTGTGGAGACCCACCGGGTTGTTTGGGGGGCGCCTCTCGTGAGCGGGAACGCGCGTGCCGCCACCGGTTTCGCCATCGTCGCCGCGGCACTTCTGGCCGTCGGCCTGGGCCAGTCCTGGTCCGTCAGCCTGGCAGTGCTCAACCTCTGCCTGATCTCGGCGGTGATGGCGCTGGGCGTCAACATCCAGTGGGGCTATGCCGGCCTGTTCAACGTGGGGACCATGGCGTTTGCCGCGCTGGGAGGCCTGGCAGCGGTGCTGGTCTCGCAACCACCGGTGCATGCGGCCCTGGTGGCGGGCGGCGGCGGGATGGTGATCACCGCCGGGACGGCGTGCCTGACAGGAGCGCTGGTCTGGCTGGCCTGCCGGAAGTTGCGGCCCGGCGGTGTCCGCACCGCCGCGGTGGCGGTGGTGGCGGTGGGCGGATACTTCGCCATGAGCGCCATCTTCGATCCCGCGGTCAAGGCGATCGAGGCGGTCGACCCGGCCGCCACCGGCTTTCTCGGGGGACTCGGGCTCCCCATCCTCTTTTCGTGGGCCGTGGCCGGATTGTTCGCCGCGGGCGCCGCGTGGGCGATCGGCCGGGTGGCTCTCGGACTGCGCGCCGACTACTTCGCCATCGCCACGCTCGGCATTTCCGAGATCGTGATCGCGGTGCTGAAGAACGAGGACTGGCTCGCCCGGGGCGTGAAGAACGTGACGGGGCTCGACCGGCCCGTACCCTATGAGATCGACCTGCAGCGGGCGGGCTGGTTCCAGGACCTGGTGCGCGCGCTCAACGGGAACACGGTCGCCGGACTGACCGAGGCCGAAGGTGCCGCGGTGCTCCGGGGGCTGGTGGTCGATACCTCCGGAATATTCGTAAAGCTTTGTTACACCGGCCTGTTCGCTGCCGTCCTCGTGGTCGTCCTGGTGCTCAGCGAGCGTGCACTCCGGTCACCCTGGGGGCGGATGATGCGGGCAATCCGTGACACCGAGACCGCCGCCGAGGCGCTGGGCAAGGACGTCCACGGACGCCACATGCAGGTCTTCGTGATCGGCTCGGCAGTGGTAGGCATCGCGGGCGCGATGCTCGTGACCCTCGACGGCCAGTTCACGCCCACCACCTACCACCCCATGCGGTTCACCTTCCTGATCTGGGTGATGGTGATCGTGGGGGGCTCAGGCAACAATCTCGGGGCGGTGCTCGGCGCATTCATCGTGTGGCTGAGCTGGGTCGAAGCCGAACCGCTCGCGCTATGGGCCGTGGACGCCCTGACTGTGGCGATGGCGACGGACGACCCGGTTCGCATTCACCTGGTCGAAGCGGCGGCCCATGTAAGGCCGATCCTGATGGGGGTGATTCTGCTCCTGGTAATGCGGTTCAGCCCGCGCGGCGTGGTACCGGAGGCCGTCGGGAAATAAGGGCCGCCTGCCTGGTTCCGTCCCTGCTCCTCCCGGGCGGTCGGACTCCTGCCCTGCCTGATCTGCGGCACGCCGGGCAGGCGCGATGCGGCGGGTCAGGAAAGGCGGCCGAAATCGTTTGCGTACAGTCGCACGAGCGCCGCCTCGGTGTCGGGTGCGAAGGGGGCCATGTCGACGGCGGCCACCGCTTCGCTCACGTGCTCGGGAAAGTGCGGGCCCACGAGTACGCCGCCCACTCGCGGATCGCCAAGCACGAACCGGATGGCGGCCTGGGCCCGGCTGCCCGGTTCATCCTCGATCGCCGCCCAGACGGCGCGGGCCCGGATTTCCTCCGAAGCCATGTCGGCACTTTCGTACATGGGAATCTCTCGGCCCGTTCGGGTGGCGGTTGCCAGCACGCCGGCCGCCAGCACGCGGATCACGAACACCCCGACGTCGTGTTCCGCGCAACGGGCAAGAACATCACCGAAATCCATTGCCGACCATCCGGCCGGCACCACCCGCCCCGCGCTTGGGTTGAGCATGTTGTAGTACACCTGCGCGGTGTCGAAGCGCCCGCTTGCCACCATCCGCTCGAGGCTGGCCGCATCGCCATTGGCGGTGAAACCCACGTGTCGGGTCACGCCGCGGTGCTTCAGATCGTCAAGCGCGTCCGCCACGCCACCCGGTTCCAGCACCCGGTCGACGGCGAGATGGCGCGAGCCGCTGTCCGCCCCGACCGGGTTGTGCAGCTGCAGAAGATCCACGGACGTCCGGCCCAGCCGTGCCAGGCTGGCGGCGACACTGCGCTCGATCTGTTCGTTGACCGGGAGTTCGCTCGCCGGATCGACGTGAAACTTGGTCGAGATGTAGGGATCCCATTCGAGCTCCGGCAGCAGCGTGCCCAGGGCGTGCTCGGAAACGCCGTCGCCGTAGGACGGGGCGGTGTCGATCCAGTTAATCCCCGCGGCCCGGGCCCGACGCAGCGCCTCGCGCCCGATGTCTGCGTCGTGATGGATCAGGACGCCCCCGACCCACCCCGCGCCGAAGACGATTTCCGATACCTCCAGACCGGTGCGGCCCAATCGGCGATACTTCACGCTGCCCTCCAACCCAGTGAACACTGGCTGCCCGCCTACGGGGGCGCCGATGATATCCGCGAATGCCCCGGGAATGCCCGCAAGCGCCGCAAGACCGGGACGGGGGGCGCACCGAGCCGATAAGGACAACCCAAACACCCTTCAATAGCGGACATCCCGCGGCACGATGGATGCAATGGCGCGCGAGCGCGACGCTAAGATCGGTCGGCGGTTGGCATCAAGGTCGTCTGCTGATCGTCAGGCGACGACGGGTTCGACGTGTCCTCTGGCTGCGCGAAGCACGGGCAGGTCAGCCTGACGGAAACACGATCGATCCCGCCGGGGGCAAGGCCGCATGGCTCGAAGACGCGCATCGCGGGCATCGAAATCGAAATCGCGAAAACCCGGGCGGTCGACGCACCGGGCCGCGACGCGCCGTCCTCTTGCCGGCGCGCAGTCGGCCGGGGCCCCGGGCATCCCCCGGATTGCGCTACTGGACGGGTTGCGGGGCGGCGCACTGATCGGGATGACCGTGTTCCATTTCGCCTACGATCTCATGTTTTTCGGCCTTCGGGAGCCTGGCTACACCACGCAATTCCACTGGTGGGCCCTGGCCAAGGCGGTGGCCATCACCTTCCTGTTCGCGACCGGGGCCAGCCTGTATCTCGCGCACGCGGAGGGGTTCCACTGGAAGCGCTGGGCAAGGCGTCTTGCCTGGATCGGCCTTGCGGCCCTAGCCATCACCGTCGTCACCTGGTTTGTCACACCGCAGGCGTTCATCTTCTTTGGGATCCTGCACCTGATCGCGTTTGCGGGTATCGCCGGCCTGGCATTCGTGCGGGCCCCCTGGTGGCTGGCGGCCACCGCTGCGGTGGCGATCCTGGTCCTCAACGAAACGGTGCAGACCGAGCTGCTGGACGCGCCCATTTGGCATTGGTCGGGCCTGTCCGCCGTCACACCGGTCTCCGGCGACTATTTCCCGGTGTTTCCCTGGCTGGCCGCGGTTCTCTTCGGGATCGGCGCCGCGAAATGGGCGCACGAGGCAGGCGCACTGCGCGTGCTGGCGATTCCCAGGCTGGAGGGACGCGTTGGGCAACTGGTCCGCTTCTTCGGTCGCAACAGCCTCGTTTACTACTTGCTGCACCAGCCCGTCATGATGGGCCTGTTCTGGGTGTGGCTGCAGGCGGCAGGCCGGTAATTCCCTGACGAATGGTCTCGGGCGCCCGCACGGGGCGCCACCTATACCCAGCAACTTTCCGCGTTCGGCCCATGCGCAGGTAGCCCGGGCCGAATGCCGGGATGCCCGCGCAATGCGCCTGTGTTCGAAATTCCCGCGAACATTGGGTTGCCAACGGCAGTACCGATCGGACCTGTCCCCAAAAAAACATGGAGCGCAGCCGCACATCCGGCTCACGCCGGCTCGAAGCTGATGCGAAGACGGGTACCCGTAGCGCGCGCGAACCGTGCCAACGTCCCGATGGACGGACAGACTCCGCCGCTTCGAGACCTTGGTCACGTCATACGCGCAACCCGGCGATCGGGAAGATGCTGGAAGCGACGGGCATTGTCATGACGGCTGACGCCAAACCGGCGCCCACATCTGTCGCTGCCTGATCATGCGCCCGAGCGCGCCAAGCGCCGGCCCCGACCGATTGGTCCGGTCCCGACGTTCAGGAGGTGCTGGCAGGGCGGCCGCTGGCCGCTCCGGTATGGTCCTAGTCGGCGAGCGCGAGATGCTCAGCCGACATCTTGCCGTTTCGGCCTTCCACAAGCTCGTAGGACACCACGCGTCCTTCGCTCAGCGTGGACAGGCCGGACCGCTCCACAGCGCTGATGTGCACGAAAACATCCTCGGAGCCATCCTCCGGCCGGATAAATCCGTACCCCTTGTTGGCGTTGAACCACTTGACGGTACCAGTAGCCACGATCACTTCCTCACACCACAGTTTGATCGAAGCACCGCTCCCAGCAACGCTTCTTGAAGACATCAACACGGTCGGAGCAGCGACCTGACCACCTGCTCACGCGGCGAGCCACGTACACTACATCGACACGGTGACGTCGGACGACCATACACGCAAAGAGCAAGCACGCAAGCCGCCCCCTCGAGGGGGCTCCGGTGCCGAGGGCAAATCTGGAACGTTCGGAGCAACAGGCTCACGACCCATCATGGTCGAGGAACAACAACTTCCGGCAACCATGCATCCATGCACGTGACTGCCGAAGCACCGGTGCCCGGGCCCGACACGACGAACGAGCGCGCGGGCACGAAGTCGCAAGTGAGGGGCGACCAGCAGGCTCTCCTGTTTGGCCCGGACCGTCCGCACAGGGCAAAATTCCGGGCCAAACTCGGGCAAACACCAGACGCGTTGTCGAATCCAGGCAGTCAAGTACTGCCGGTTAGCGTGCGCAATCGCGCAAGCCTCAGTAGATGCCGGGTATCAGGGTCCGGCGGTGCGCCGGATAATCGCTGAACGTTTCCAGATACCAACGATGGTTGCTCCGCGCCCTCGGAGCAAGATTGGCGACGGTGAACAGCATGAATGCAAGGCCGCACGACGACCAGGTCGCAACCGCCCAGCCCAGCCATTCGAGGATTTCCCCGAGGTAGTTCGGGCACGAGACAAACCGGAACCCGCCGCCCTGCGGTATCGCATAGCCAGTCTCGCCGGGCCGGCGCAGGCGCATGAGGGTATTGTCGGCGTGAAGATTGAGCGCGAGCCCGGCGATGAAAATCCCGACACCGATCAGGAATCGCGGGTCGGCGAGCCAATCGGTGGCGTACTCGCCGAATTCCGAGATGAAGCGGGCGTTGATGTACGCGTTGATCGCATTAAAGAAAAAGCCGGACCCGACCAGCAGCAGGGGCGTCTGCCGGCCGCGTGCCCGGACTCGAAACGGATAGACGAAAGTCCGGTGCAGATAGTGGCCCTGCCACATGACCAGGAACAGCAGCGGCACGATCTGGAACGCGCCCTTGCCGTCGAGATAGACGACGAGGAAGAGCGCGGGCGCCGGC
>JAPOON010000370.1 GCA_026713405.1 Gammaproteobacteria bacterium | reverse complement strand
GCCCGCCGTCGAAACGGCCGACAACTTCGCGGCGGCCGAAAACATGAATTTCAAGCTGCGCGGGCGTACACTGTGTGTTCAAGGGACCTCCCCTGTCGTCTGATGTAAGTGTTTGTGTTAACTCACATTATCCGGCAAATCGAGGTCCCTTTCCGTGTGGTTGTGAGATATCCGGGCTAGACCCGACATGTTGATCCTTGGCATCGAAACGTCCTGCGACGAAACCGGAATTGCGCTGTACGACTCGCAAGCGGGTCTGCTCGCCAACGTGTTGCACAGCCAGATCGAGCTGCATGCCGACTATGGCGGCGTCGTTCCGGAGCTGGCCTCGCGGGACCATATCCGCAAGATCGTGCCGCTCACCCGGGCAGCCCTGGCGCAGGCCGGCCGCAGCCTGGCCGACCTTGACGGCATTGCCTACACCGCCGGCCCGGGGCTGATGGGCGCGCTGCTGGTCGGCGCCGGTTTCGGCCGCAGCCTGGCGTGGACGCTTGGCATCCCCGGGCTGGGCATACATCACATGGAAGCCCACCTGCTCGCGCCGCTGATGGATGCCGCGCAACCGCCCCTGCCGTTCGTGGCGCTCCTGGTATCGGGCGGCCACACCCAACTGGTCGAGGTGGACGGCATCGGCGCCTATACCATGCTGGGCGAGTCACTGGACGATGCGGCCGGCGAAGCCTTCGACAAGGCCGCAAAGATGCTCGGCCTCGGTTACCCGGGCGGCCCGCACATCGCCCGATGCGCCATCGACGGAGACCCGTCCCGTTTCCGCTTTCCCCGGCCCATGACCGACCGGCCCGGCCTGGACTTCAGCTTCAGCGGCCTGAAGACGTTCACCCTCAACACCGTCAAGGCCCACGAACCGCTGGCCGACCGGGACCGCGCCGACATTGCCCGGTGTTTTGAGGAAGCAGTGGTCGACACCCTTGCGATCAAGTGCCGCCGGGCCATCGAACAGACCGGCGCCGGACACCTGGTGATTGCCGGCGGCGTCAGTGCCAACACCCGCCTGCGGGAGCGGCTGGAAACGAAGCTGGACGCCCGGGTGCACTACGCGGAACCGTCGCTGTGTACCGACAACGGCGCCATGGTCGCGTTCGCCGGCTGCCAGCGGCTCCTCGCCGGCGAAACCGAAGCGCTGGCCATCACGACCCGCGCCCGATGGCCAATGACGAGCCTTGCCGCTGTTGCTGATAGGCAACGCTGACCCGGCGACTCCACTGCCCGGGGCATCACTGAGTCAATGCCTCGGGTCTATTGCCGGCCAGGAGCTTGGGCCGTAGGAAGTCGCGGATGCGAGCGGATTTGCAGCCGTGAATTCCTACGGTGTAGCCGCGTATGGTCAAAAATTCTATTTAAAATCAATCGACTACGTGCTTAGCACCTAGTCGATCCCACTACGGATCACCTTCCCGATCCGCGATGTCACGACACCCCTCGCGGCCTCCCGGCGCGGCCTGACGCCCAACGCGTTCTTTCCTGAGCACCTGCTGTTACTGATCGTCGCCCGCCGCCAGCGTCGGGTCAAGGGCCGCCAGGGCGTCCGGCTATGCCGGACGCGCACCCTTGACGCTACGAGGGCGGCCGTACGCTGACAGCAGGGAGCGGGCGGACAGCCCGGCCCGCGGCATCGCGCGGCCAT
>JAPOON010000369.1 GCA_026713405.1 Gammaproteobacteria bacterium | reverse complement strand
CCCCGGAGAGGCCCGCGGGGGGGGCCGACAGTGAAGGGGCTTCCCCCCCCCCGCCCCGCCCCACCACCGGGGCCACCAGCGCCGGGCGGAGCCGTTACGGGCCGGCGACCGGCAGGACGGTCGATGTGCTGGTGTTCGCCAATTGCGTGGCGCTGGAAAACGAGATCTTTCTGGAGCACGTTCTGTACAACAACTCGAGCCTGCTGCAGCAGCTCGGCTTCGACTTGCACGAAACGGTACCCGGGCTCGCCGCCGACCCACCTGCAGGCTGGCCCAGGGACGATTCGGTCTGGGCCGGCCTGAAGAGTGCGGCCCGCCCCGCGGCGCCGCTCTCCGTCAGCGAGCCGGTAAGCGGATTCGACCCGGACCGGTTCGTCCGCAGCACCTTCGATGCACTCTGGAACGGCCGCTCGTTTGCAACTCTTGCCGACGCCTACGTATCGGGATTCGAGTTCCAGGGGCCCACCGACCGGGCGTTCCGGGGCGCCCGCCCGTACCGGGACATGCTCGCATCCATCTTCGCCGCATTCCCCGACCTCGAGACGCAGGTGGACGAGGTCTACTGGATGGGAAACGATGCGGAAGGCTATCTGAGCGCACAGCGGTGGAGCGGCGAGGGCACCCATACCGGCGCCGGCCTCTACGGTGAACCGACCGGCCGCCGGGTGCAGATCTGGGGAATCACCCAGCACCGGATCGTCGCCGGCCGCATCGTCCGCGAGTGGATGCTGTTCAACGAACTCGACCTGCTGATGCAACTCGCCTGATGCGCATTCTTTCCGCGGATTTCCAACCTGTGCCGGCCCCACCCGCCCGGGTGGCGTGCCTGCGCCGGACTCAGCCAATCACTACAGGGCCAGCGAGAACGGCATGAGCGAGATTCAGAGAGCGAAATCGGTGGTGCGACGATACTTCGATGAATTCGAGGCCGCGCCGCCCGGAGGCGTTGCCGACATCGTCAGGCGCCATACAACCGGCGACTATCGATTCCGGGGCGTTCATCCATTCAACGAAATCGCCGGTGTGCAGGAAGTGGCAGCGCGCGTGTGGGGCCCGTTGCGCGATGCGGTTGCGCACATGCAGCGCCGCCAGAACGTCTTCATGGCGGGCCCGAACCGGCTGGACGGCAGCCTGTGGGTCACCAGCATGGGCAAGTTCATGGGGCTGTTCGACCGGCCTTGGCTGGGCATTCCCGCCACCGGCAAGATCGTTCTCCTCCCGTACTGCGAGTTTCACCGGGTCGAGGGAGACCGCATCGCCGAGTCCGCCTTTTTCTGCGACATCGTCAGCGTCATGAAACAGGCCGGGCTCGCGCCGCTGCCGATGCAGACCGGGGCGGAGATCGTCAATCCGGGCCCGCGCACCCAGGATGGGCTGCTGTTCGACGCACAGAACGACGGCGAGTCGCAAAAGACCCTGGACCTCATCATGGCGATGTGCGACGACCTGGTCGAGAAGGACGGTTTCCAGTCGTCCAACTCATCGCTGGCCACCACCTGGCACGACGACATGATCTGGTACGGGCCGGCGGGAATCGGCGCCACGTACACCATCGAACGCTACCAGGTTCAGCACCAGGGGCCGTTCCGCGCGGGCCTCGAGAACATCGACTTCAAAGGCCATGTGCTGGAGCACGCCGAAGGCTGTTACGGCGGCTGGTTCGGCTGGCCGAACATGTTCATGAACCAGGGCGAGGGATTCATGGGGCTGCCGGCATCGGAGCGGGTAACGGAAATGCGCGTGGTGGACATCTACCGCCGGGAAGGGGACAAGCTGGCGGAGAACTGGGTGTTCATCGACCTGCTGAACTACATGATGCGCCTGGGCGTGGACGTGCTCGCCCGCAGTACCGCCATCGGCGGCTGAATCTCTGACTCCACTTGTCCGACGTGGCGATTTTTCGATGAGAGCGTGCCTGCGAATCGGGGCCGGGAGCACGCACTCCTTCAGATCAGGGCCTGCATGACCGCGAGCCCCGCGACGCACAGCCCGAAATAGACCAGCAACCAGTAGCTGGCCCGGTCGACCTTGCCGGGCAGTACGTACCAGCCGTCCTCCATTTCTTCGAGGTTCTCCCGCCGGAACTTCTCCTTCTGGCCCTGCACGGTGTACTCGGAGTAGCCGTCCTGAAAACCGTCGATCAGCACGCTCGACACCCAGGCCACCACGATGCTGACGATGGCGCCGAGGGCGCAGTACCAGGGCCAGGCGACGTCCATGTAGACCTCCACGTACCACAGCGCCAGGAAGCCGGCGGCGACGCCGATGAGCAGGCCGCGCTCCGTGGCGTGCTTGGAGTAGAAGCCCATGCCGAACATGGCCAGCTTCGAGCCCACGAAGAATGAGCCGACCTTGCTCAGCACCTCCAGCACCGACCCGCCGGCCTGGGTGAACGCTATGGCCGGTATCACCATCAGCACCGCCCAGAACAGGGTGAACCACCGCGATGCCTTCAGGTAATGCTCGGGCGTGCCGTCCTTTTTGGCGAACTTCTCGTAGAAGTCCAGGGTGGTGACGGTGGCCATGGAATTCAGGCTCGAATCAAGGCTCGACATGGCGGCGGCGACCACCGCGGCCGTGAGGATGCCCATGAGCCCGGGAACCCCGACGCCGGCAACGAAAGTCAGCACGATCAGGTTCTCGTTGTCGAAGGTTCGGCCGCCGTAGTAGCTGTAGAAGAGCACGCCGAGGCCGAAGAACATCACGTAAGCCAGGAACGCGACATAGCCCATGGAGATATAGGCTTTCTTCGCATCGCCGAGCGACCGCGCCGCCAGGGTACGCTGCACCATCATCTGGTTCACGCCGTAGACCACGACGTGATAGATGGACATGGCGATCACGCCGGTCCAGATGGTGGCGACCTTGGACGGGTCCATGGATAACTCGAACGGGTCTGTCCTGCCTTCGGCCTTCAGCGCATCCAGGGTGGCGGGCAGGGATTCCGGCAGCGCGCCGATCAGCAGGAACGCAGTCAGCACGGCGCCGATGAAAAGGATCGATGCCTGGATGACATCGGTCCAGATCACCGCGGAAATGCCGCCGAGCATGGTGTAGGTGACGGCCACCACCGCAACGATGAGAATGGCGTCCACCACTCCGATGCCGGTGATGAACTCCAGCACCAGCGCCGTGGTATACAGCATGATGCCCGAGTAGGCGATGTT
>JAPOON010000368.1 GCA_026713405.1 Gammaproteobacteria bacterium | reverse complement strand
CGCTCTCGGTGCTACGCCGGACTTTTGCCACGGGCTGCTAGCCCGAGGCCGACTTCGCGAGCGTACTCGGCGATGCGCGGCAGGGCGTTGTCGTAGTCGAACCCCCAGGGCGTGACCACGAAACGCTCGATTCCCAGCGCGGCAAACTCCTCGATCGTTGCGCGCGGCGGCGCATCCCCGCCGGGGCCTCCCTGGTAGAACGCGAGGACGGTCTCGAAGGGTTCCTGCTCGCGGCCGTACTCGCGCCGATAGCCATCGATCTGCCCCATGCAGTCGGCGGCGTCCTGCACGGACGCGCACACGCCGTACCAACCGTCCCAACGGGCCGCGCGGCGCAGCGCCGCCTCGGATCGTCCGCCGACGATAACGGGCGGCCGCGGCTTCTGTACCGGCTTGGGGTCGAACGGCGTCGGCGGCACGGCGTAGAACTCGCCCCGGAACTCGGTGTCTCCCGGCTGAAACAGCTCGTTGATGAGCACCAGCATCTCATCGAGGCGTTTGCCGCGGGTGCGCATGTCGGTGCCCGATGCCGCGTACTCCTCGGGGTGCCAGCCGAGCCCTACGGCGAGGTCGAAGCGGCCCCCGGACAGCACGTCCACGGCGAGGATCTGCCGCGCGGCCAGCACCGGCGCACGCAGCGGCAGCATGACGATGCCGGTGGCCAGGCGAATGCGCGAGGTGCGCCCGGCCAGGTGCCCGAGCAGCACGAACACATCGAGCAACTCCTGGGGGCCGTAGGGCTGGGGCTTGGCCGGATAGTCCGTGCCGTGGGGCAGCAGGATGTGCTCTCCCATCCACAGCGACTCGTAGCCGAGTTCCTCGGCGAGCACGGCGCCCGCCGCCAGCTCGCCGGCTTTCATGGAGATGATGTTCAGGCCGATCTTCATGGCGTCTTCCCCTGGGGAAACTGTTGCCTGCTCTCCCGGATTGTCAATTGAACGTGGAGCCCTTCATGGTGTCGTCTGTGGCCGAAGGCCCCAGGTTCGGCGGCGACAGCATGGTGCGGCCGCCGTCGACCGGTATGGTGGCGCCGGACACGTAGCCGCCTGCCGCCGAAGCCAGAAAGATCACGGCGCCGGCGATGTCGTCCGGCTCACCGATGCGGCGCAGCGGAATGCCGGCGGTAACCGCGCCGAGTACCGCCTCGTCCTCCCACAGGGGCTTCGAGGAGAAACTGCGGATCAGCCCGGGCGCCACGCAGTTGACGGTGATGGCATCGGCGGCGAATTCATCGGCCAGGCAGCGCGCCAAGTGGGCAAGCCCGGCCTTGGCCACGGCATAGGCCAGCACCGTGGGGGAGGGCATGTGCCCCGACGCCGAACCGATCAGCACGATGCGCCCGCCGCCGCGGACCACCATGCTCTCGCGCACGGCCTGGCACAGGCGGAAGTTGTGATGCTGGTTGCTGGTGAGGATGCGGTCGAAGAGCTCGGGGGGCGTGTCTGCCGATTTTCCCATGTAGGGCAGGATGGCGGCATTGCCCACCAGGATGTCGATGCCGCCCCAGCGTTCGGTCGAAGCGGCTGCCAGGTGATCGATCTGTTCGAGGCTGTCGATGTCGCAGGCAATGCCGCAGGCGATCTGTTCGCCGCCACCGTAGGTTTCGTTCAACTGCGCGGCCACTTCGTCGCATGCGGCCTGGTCGCGGCTCGAAGCGACCACCCGGGCGCCGTGCTCGGCCAGGCGCTCGATGACGCCGCGGCCGATGCCCTTGGTGGCGCCGGTAACCACCGCGATCTTTCCGGAGAGGTCAAAGAGTGACATGAGGCTCCTCGTGCAGTGTTGCCTGGTTAGCGATCATCCCGATAGGCCGATGCCCTTGGCGTAGGCCTCGAGCTGGCTCAGCCCCTCCTGCCCGACCTCGCCGACCTTGGTGTTGGGCCACGGGGTCACCACCACCCGGTGCAGGCCGTCGAGTGCCATGCGGTCGAGGTCTTTACGGGTCAGCGGCCCTTCCAGGGTGATGGCGGAGAACTGAAACGAATCATCGCCTGCTCGGCCCGCCGCGTTCAACTCTTCGCGCACGATGTCATCGATGTTGCGCGCCCCGGAGCCGTACCAGCCGTCTCCGAGAGTGGCGGCCCGGCGCGCTGCGGCGCGGCTGTTACCGCCGATGTGGATGGGCAGACGCGGCCGCTGCACGGGCTTTGGCTGAAAGCCGATGCCGGGAAAATCGAAAAACTCACCGTGGAATTCGGGCTCGTCCTCCTCGAAGAGCGTGCGCAGGCAACGGATCATCTCGTTGGTGCGCCGGCCCCGCGTGTCCCAGTCGTTGTTGGTGAATCTGTACTCGTCCGGTGTCCAGCCGAGACCCACCGCCATGTCGAGCCGCCCGTTGGACAGCACGTCCAGCGACGCGATGGTACGCCCCACCAGAACCGGGTTGCGCAGCACCAGCAGGTAGATGCCGATGCCGAGGCGTATGCTCGAGGTGGCGCCGGCGATGTGCGCGAGCACGGTCATCGGGTCGAGGAATACGGAGCCGGGCTTGAACACCACCATGTCCTCGTCGAAGGGCTCTCCCGCGGCACGCGCCAGCCGGGCGGACGGGTAGTCTTCCCACCAGTCGGCGCGGCTCGGCAGGCACACGTGCTCCCCCGACCAGACCGACTCGAAGCCGAGCGCCTCGGCCAACTGCGCGAATTCCACCACCAGTTCCGGCTTCGGCCACACGATGTTGAGGCCCACCTTGAGCGGTAAAGACACGGCGCCCCCTGCCATTGAAGCAAATGATCTAAATAGGTTGTACACGAAGGGCATTGGATTCACAATTCGCGTTCGATGAGCGTTTTCGACACCTGTGGAGGAAGGCATGGCCGAGACCGCAAGCGCGTTCAGCAGGATACCGGACCACATCCCGCAGGAACTGGTGTTCCAGTGGGAGGACACCGATTTTTCGGAATTCGAAACGGATCCCTTCTCGGTGTATCGGGCACTCGCCAGGGATCAGCGGCCCATCTTTTTCACGCCGAACGATTACCGCAGCAACAACGGCGCCTGGGTGGTGACCACGGCCGCCTATTGCCGGGAAGTGCTGCAGCGCCCGGACCCGTTCACCACCACCATCCGCTACGCCAGCGACAACGCGCACTGGCCGCGCCGGCTGGTTCCCCTGATGATGGATCCACCCGAGCACACCGGCCATCGAAAACTCATTGCAGCGGTCTTCGGGCCCAAATCCATCGATGCCCGGGAAGACTACATCCGGCAGATGGCCAACGAGCTCATCGACGGCTTTGCCGGGCGGGGACAGGTGGACTTCATGCACGAGTTCTCACGTGTGTTTCCGGGCATCATATTCATGGGCATCATGGGCCTGCCGGTCGAGATGAAGGAACAGTTCCTCTACTGGGAGGAAAAGTTCTTTCACGATGGCACCGACGCAGAGAAGCAGCAGGCAGGAATAGAGATCGCGGCCTACCTGAAAGAGCTCATTGCGGAAAAGCGCAGGAACCCGGGCGACGACCTGGTGAGCGAACTGATCGACGCGGAGGTCGACGGCGAGCGGATCAGCGACGAGACCATCGAGGACTATTGCTTTCTCATGTACATCGCCGGGCTCGACACCGTGAACGGCGGCCTCGGCCATGTGTTCCGCTGGCTGGCGGAGAATCCGGAAGAGCAGCAGAGGCTGCGTGAAGAACCCGGGCGCATTGCCGTGGCGCTCGAAGAGTTGCTGCGCATTCACACCTGGATCGACATGTCCCGTGTCCTCAGCCGCGACTACGAGTTCCACGGCGTGCAGATGAAGGCCGGTGACCGGATCATCGTCAAGACCCCCATTGCGAGCTGGGACGAGGCACGTCACGAGTGCCCGTTCGATACCGACCTCGATCGCAAGATCAACCCGCACATGGCGTTTGGCGGCGGTCCGCACCGGTGCGCCGGGTCTTACCTTGCGCGCTGCGAACTTCGTGTCGCAATGACCGAGTGGCTGCGACGCATTCCGCCGTTTCGGGTGTCACCCGGCGAGTCGGTCACCTATTTCACCGACGGCCTGCTGAGCCTGCGGCAGTTGCCGCTTTCGTGGAATGCCGAGACGGTCGCCTAGTGTGCCTGATACGCGCCTTGCAGCGCAGGCGCATCGATAATTTCGGTGAGATGCCGGGCTTTCGACGTGGGCTGTCAGGTTCG
>JAPOON010000367.1 GCA_026713405.1 Gammaproteobacteria bacterium | reverse complement strand
GGCGAGCTCCTGCTCCACCAGCTCGACCGCCCGGTGGTCTGTGTTTTCGATCAGCGCCCGGGCCGCGGCCTGTGCGAAGGGCCCGCCCGAACCGATGGCGATGACTCCCGATTCCGGCTCGATGACATCGCCCGTGCCGCTGATCATCAGGGTCGCGCTGCCGTCCGCCACGATGAGCATGGCTTCGAGGCGGCGCAGCACCCGGTCTGCGCGCCAGTCCTTGGCCAGTTCCACCGACGCGCGCATGAGGTTGCCCGAGTACTTGTCCAGGGCCTGTTCGAACCGTTCGAACAGCGTAAACGCATCCGCCGTGCCGCCCGCAAAGCCGGAGAGGATCTTGTCCTGGTACAGGCGCCTGACCTTGACGGCGTTGCCTTTCATGACCGTGTTGCCGGCGGACACCTGGCCGTCGCTGCCCAGGGCGACGCAGCCGTCACGCCTTACGCAGAGTACGGTCGTTGCGTGTATGGGTACCATGACCGGCGATAGTGGTGGCAGTGCGGGGCACTTTCAAGGTGTCACCCGGGATTGATGCGTATGGCGGACAGGTTCTGCTCGCGCAGGCGGGCCATGATGCCGTCCGCCTTCTCCGCCGAGTCGATGGGGCCCACGGTGACCCGGGTCCAGGTGCCGTCTCCCAGCACGACCTGGCCCAGGCTGACCGGCAGGCCCTGCAGCAGCAGCCGGGCACGGAGCTGGTCCGCTTCGCCGGCATCGCGGAACGAGGCGGCCTGGATGTAGATCTCGGTAATCCGGACAGGAGCCGCCTGCACCGGTGCGGATTGCACGTCGCCGGACGGCGCCGGCGCTGCCTCAGGGCGGGATGCCGCAGGCGTGTCGCTGGTTCTCGAGCCCGGGGTGCCGTACGACTCGGGATTGACCGGCACGGGTTCGCGGAGGAGTTCCGGAAACTCGAAGACGACTTCAAGGTCTTCCTGGCCAGGCGTAACGTCGGGCAGCCTGGCGAACTGTTCGGAGACGAGTTCCGGGGCTAGCAGCGCCAGGGCGACGGCGCCCGCACCGAGGATCGCTCCGCCAAGGAAGCTGGGCCCGTGCAGCCCCCGGCGTTTGTTCGATGATCTCTTGCTCGTGCTGCGCTTTGCGGCCACGCGTCCGTCTGGCTTTCCCTTGCCGGCCTCTTGTTGCCTGGATTCAACTGTCGGCGCTGCACCCGGGTTCGCCATGCGCGCCCGGGAAACCCCGCCACCGTCATCCATAAGTTTAACTCCGATCGCCGCCCGGGGCAGGACTCCTTCGGCCGCCGCGGGACGCATCCTGCATTGGCGCGCCGCGCGAACTCCGAATTACGAAAACTCACGGGACAGGACACCGGTTCGCTACGTACAATTCCCCGATGGCCGTACTGCGCAGCAAGATCGACAGCGGGTCCCCCGAATTCAGGGCCAACAGCGAACATCACCGCGCACTGGCCGCGGACCTGCGGCAACTCACCGCCAGGCTGGCACTGGGTGGCGACGAGCGGTCCCGGGAGCGGCACACCTCGCGCGGCAAGCTGCTGCCCCGGGAGCGCCTGGAAGGACTGCTCGACCCGGGCACGCCGTTCCTCGAGATCGGCCTGCTCGGCGGCTACGAGGTCTACGATGACTGGCCCCCCGGCGGCGGCATCATCACCGGCATCGGCCGCGTGGCGGGGCAACCCTGCGCCATCGTGGTCAACGATGCGACCGTCAAGGGCGGCACTTACTACCCCATCACCGTAAAGAAACACCTTCGCGCCCAGGAGCTTGCCGCCGAAAACCACCTGCCCTGCATCTACCTTGTAGATTCCGGCGGCGGTTTCCTGCCCCTGCAGGACGGCATCTTTCCAGACCGCCGCCACTTCGGGCGCATCTTCTACAACCAGGCAAACCTGTCCGCCGACGGCATTCCCCAGATCGCCGTGGTGATGGGGTCGTGCACCGCTGGCGGCGCCTACGTGCCGGCCATGTGCGACCAGGTGGTCATCGTGCGCAACCAGGGCACCATCTTCCTGGGCGGGCCGCCGCTGGTGAAAGCGGCCACCGGCGAAGAGGTGGATGCCGAGTCCCTGGGCGGGGGCGACGTGCACAGCAGAACCTCGGGCGTGGCCGACTACCTGGCCGCCGATGACCGTCATGCCCTGGCGCTGGCCCGGGAGATCGTCGACAACAGCCACCTGCGCTACCGGCCCACGGTGAAGACACGGGACCCGGTGGAACCGGCAGCCGACCCCTCCGAACTCTACGGCGTGCTGCCCAGGGATACCCGAACGCCCTACGATGTCCACGAAGTGATCGCCCGCCTGGTGGACGGCAGCGAGTTTCACGAGTTCAAGCCGCTCTACGGAGAAACCCTCGTCTGCGGTTTCGCCCACATCGACGGTTACCCGGTCGCCATCCTGGCGAACAACGGCATCCTGTTTTCAGAATCCGCACTCAAGGGCGCGCACTTCATCCAGGTGGCCGACCGGCGGGGCATTCCGCTCCTCTTCCTGCAGAACATCACCGGCTTCATGGTGGGCAGGAAGTATGAGAACGAAGGGATCGCCAAGAACGGGGCCAAGATGGTCACCGCCGTGGCCTGCGCCAGGGTGCCGAAGTTCACCGTGGTCATCGGCGGCTCCCACGGCGCCGGCAACTACGCCATGTGCGGCCGTGCCTATACCGGCAACATGCTCTGGACCTGGCCGAATTCCCGCATCTCGGTCATGGGCGGCGAACAGGCCGCTCACGTGCTCGCCACCGTCCGCCGCGACGGCCTCGAGGCGCGCGGCAGAAGCTGGCCCCAGGAGGAACAGGACGCCTTCATGGAAGGCATCAGGGATCAGTACGAAGCCCAGGGCCATCCCTACTACGCGAGCGCCCGCCTGTGGGACGACGGCGTGATCGACCCCATCGACACCCGCCGGGCCCTTGGGCTGGCGCTGGCAGTGGCCTGCCGAAAGCCGGAGCAGCCGAAATCCCGCTTCGGCGTCTTCCGGATGTAGGTGCCTCGATGCATTGCCCTCGCCCACAAATCTCTGGACTTTACCGACGCAGCCCGTGGCATGAGCCGTCCGCCAGCCCCGGATGGGCGCGATGACAATAGGTACCCTGCTCATCGCCAACCGGGGCGAAATCGCCTGTCGGGTCATCGCCACCGCCAGGCGGCTGGGGATGCACACGGTGGCGGTCTATTCCGATGCCGATGCCGGCGCATTGCATGTGCGGCGCGCCGACAGCGCGTTTCGCATCGGCCCGGCGCCCGCCGTGGAGAGGTATCTTGACATCGACGCCGTACTCGGCGCTGCGCAGCAAGCCGGGGCCGATGCGATTCATCCCGGGTATGGATTCCTGAGCGAGAACGCCGACTTCGCCGATGCCTGCGCTGCGGCAGGGATCGCCTTCGTCGGCCCCTCGAGCGCCGCCATCCGCGCCATGGGTTCCAAGGTGGAGGCCAAGCGCCTGGTGGCGGCGGCGGGCACGCCGGTGGTTCCCGGCTATCAGGACGACGACCAGGACGATGCCGTACTCGCGGCCGCCGCCCGCGAACTCGGGTTTCCACTGCTGATCAAGGCATCCGCCGGGGGCGGGGGCAAGGGCATGCGGCTGGTTGAAGCGCCGGAGGAATTCGCGGGCGCCCTGGAAGGGGCACGTCGCGAAGCGGCCGCCGCCTTCGCCGACGAGAAGATGCTGCTGGAACGCTACCTGGTGAATCCGAAACACCTGGAGGTGCAGATCCTGGCCGATGCGCGCGGCAACACCGTCGGCGTTTTCGAACGGGACTGCTCGGTCCAGCGCCGGCACCAGAAGGTCATCGAAGAGGCGCCGGGCCCGACGGTGCAAGAACCCTTGCGCCGGCGGCTGCTGGAAGCCGCGGTCAATGCGGCGAAAGCTATCGGTTACACGGGTGCGGGTACGGTCGAATTCATCGCCGAGGGACGGGGGGACGACACCGCATTCTATTTCATGGAGATGAACACCCGGCTGCAGGTGGAGCACCCGGTCACCGAGGCGATAACCGGCCTCGACCTGGTGGAATGGCAGTTGCGCATCGCCGCCGGCGAACCGCTCGACATCGAGCCCGAGGCATCCGGCCACGCCATCGAGGTACGCCTGTACGCGGAGAGTCCGGCAAGGGGTTTCCTGCCCTCCGCGGGCAAGCTGCTGAGACTGCGCTTCCCCGACAACGTGCGGGTCGACACCGGCGTGCACCAGGGCGATTCCGTACCGGTGCACTACGACCCGATGGTGGCGAAGTTGATTGCCCACGGGCCATCCCGGGAGGCGGCCCGCCGCGATCTCATCGAAGCCCTGGAAAAGACCGAGATCGCCGGCATCGAGCACAACGCCGGGTACCTGCGCAACCTGCTCGCCCATCCCGAATTCGTGGCGGGCGACTACGGCACCCATCTTGCCGACAACATCCACGAAGCCGTGACCCCGGGGCTCGAGGACCTGCACTGGGCACTGGCCGCGCTGGCCGCAATCCCGGGCGGCGCCGGCCCCTGGTCCCGGGCCGATGGCTGGCGCGTCAATCAGCCGGCGCGCATCGAGGTGCTGCTGCAGCAGGGCGGCGCGCTCCGGGCCGTCCGCTTCCACCCCGGCCGGGTCGTGGTCGGCGATGCCTCATTCAGCGTCGAAGATCTGGATTCGGGTACCGACTCGCTGGTCGTTCGCCTGAACGGACGTCTTCACGAAGCGGGGTTGCTTCGGGACGGCAGCGCCATCCACCTGATGCTCGACGGCGAAACCTCAGTCTTCCAGTGCCCACAGGACCAGACGGCGGGCCAGGCGGCCCTGCTCGACGGCGCTGACCGCATCGTCTCGCCCATGCCCGGCCAGGTGATCAGCCTGGCCGTTGCCGTGGGCGACGATGTGGAGGCCGGCGACCTGCTGGCGGTCATCGAGGCCATGAAGATGGAGCACAGCGTGCTTGCCCCCTGCGCCGGCGAGGTGACCGCGGTGCACTGCGCCCCGGGCCAGCGTGTCGACGAACACGCCAGATTGCTGGAACTCGAACCTCGACAGTAGCCTGGCCTCGGCCAGCTTTCCGCTGGACCTCTCATTCGCGCACAGGGTTCTCAAACGAGTCGATACCGCACCCGGTCGCTGTTTTCTCGTCGGGCTGGAGTATCGTCCCGTTAGTCACCCTGCAGGCTGTCGAGAGCCAGTTCCAGAAAATCGGCGTTGTCAAAATCTTCGGGTTCCGCGGCACCGTGGTAGTTGTCGCCCTCCCGCACGGAGCGGCCATCGCCCCGTTTATGAGTCGAGCGCGCCGGATCCCGGAACGCCATCGGCCCGCGCCTTGGGCCCGGCAAAGGACTTGATCAGTTCGTACCAGCCTGACCCGTTGACCTTCAGCGGCACACCGCCCAGCCTGGCTGCGGTTTCCATGTGCTTGCGCCGGCCTTCCCAGGCATCGGGGTTGGCCTGCCATTCGTTGAGCACGCGCTCCGCCTCCTCGTAGCTCGGCGCCTCGACCTCGTAGAGAGACAGGTAGCCGGAAACCGTTTCGCCGTCGAGGTGCGGACCGCTCAGCTTGAACACGCGCCCGCTGACGAAATTCGGGCACCTGGCCGTGTCCTCGATGTGCTGGTCGACAAACCATTCCTCGAACGGGGCCTCATCGTCGGGACCCGGCGGCTCGCAAAGGCCGATAAGTATGAATTGCGGCATATTGCTCTGACTCCTCCTCCAAAAAAACCAGTTTCTCCCGTGGCGGGGGACAACAAATGAACCAGAAGACCCTCCGGCGACTGAAACAACGGCACCAAGGCTGGCGCTAGTACCGTTCCCGCCGAACCATTACTTCGTAACGCCCCTTCGGGCCAATGAACGACGAAGCCACCCAACTCACCAGGCTGACAACAATGGAACCGAACACGGCGCTGAAGAAACCATCGACCGAGAACCCGGAAACGAACCAGTCGGCCAGTTGCAGCATGGCGGCGTTGACGATCAGCAGAAACAGCCCCAGCGTGAGCAGCGTGAAGGGCAGCGTGAGCAGCACGATCAGCGGACGGATAAGCGCGTTTATGAGACCGAGTGCGATCGCCGCAAACATCAGCGAGCCGAGCGAGCCGACATGAATGCCGTCCACGAGCTTGCCTGCCACCCAGATTCCCAGGGCAATGATCAGGGTACGAACGATGATGCCCTTCACGCCGGTCTCCACTCTCAATTTGCATTGACGATACCACCAGCGGCGCCGGCCTGTCCCGCGCACCGAAACGCACGCACGCCAATCCCGGGCGGACCCGGGCGACCGTCTAGAATTCTTGAACGGCCTTTATGTGGACAGATGAGTCGCACTTTCAAGCAACGTCTCCAAG
>JAPOON010000366.1 GCA_026713405.1 Gammaproteobacteria bacterium | reverse complement strand
GCTCAACCCCAGGTAGCGGTAATCGTGCAGGACGTTTTCGGCCTCGCCGGGGCCGGGCAGGGCGACTTTGCTTTGGGAGGCGCTCTCTTGCATTCCCCGGCTGAGCCTTTTCCTGCGAAGGGTCTCCCCTCGCGCTTCCCTGGCTGAATAGTCTCCCCGCCGCTCGGCCGCTTCCTGCAAAGGCAGGGGCCGGTCGATGGCCGCCACGTCCCAGTGTGCCTGGTAGCGGTGCCCGGACAGTGATTCGAGCGCCCCGGCTCGGGCCAGGAACTTGAGGCTCTGCCGGTTCAGGCCGGCGCGCCGGCAGAGGTCTTCGGAGTCGCGGAAGGGCTGCCGGTCGGCGATTGCCAGGCCGGTTTCCTCCTTCAGCCCTTTCACCAGCCGCAATCCCAGGCGCAGGGCGGGCTGCCCGCCCGGGCTGGCGGGCGGCTCGAGGCGGTGGTGCCAGTGGCTGTGCTGCACGTCGGACGGGTGCACGTCCAGGCCGTGCCGGCGCGCGTCCTGGATGAGTTGCGACGGCGAGTAGAAGCCCATGGGCTGGCTGTTCAGTATGCCGCAGTAGAAGGCCGCCGGTTCGTGGCACTTGAGCCAGGCAGACACGTAGACGAGCAGGGCGAAGCTGGCCGCGTGGGACTCCGGGAAGCCGTATTCGCCGAACCCCAGGATCTGCTTGAACACCCGCTGGGCGAAATCCAGGCTGTGGCCGCGTTCCGTCATGCCGTCGATGAGCTTCTTCTCGAAGGCCTCGAGTTGCCCCCGCCGGCGCCAGGCGGCCATGGCCCGGCGCAGCCGGTCGGCCTCGCCGGCGCTGAACCCGGCCGCCACCATGGCGAGTTCGATCACCTGTTCCTGGAAGATGGGCACGCCGAGGGTGCGCTCCAGAACACGGCGCACCGCATCGCTGGGGTAGGTGACCGGTTCCAGGCCCTGCCGGCGGCGCAGATAGGGGTGCACCATGTCGCCCTGGATGGGCCCGGGCCGCACGATTGCCACCTCGATGACCAGGTCGTAGAAATTCTGCGGCTTCAGGCGCGGCAGCATGGACATCTGCGCGCGGGATTCCACCTGGAAGACGCCGACGCTGTCGCCGTCCTGCAGCATGCGGTAGGTATCCGGGTCTTCGGGCGGGATGCTCGCCACGGCCAGCCGGGAACCTCTGCCGGCCCGGTAACCGTTCACGGCGGTCAGGGCCTTGCGGATGGCCGTCAGCATGCCGAGGCCCAGCACATCCACCTTCATCAGCCCCAGCGCCGCCAGGTCGTCCTTGTCCCACTGGATGACGGTGCGCTCCGCCATGGCCGCGTTCTCCACCGGCACCAGTTGCGCCAGCGGTTCCTGGGAGATGACAAAACCGCCGACGTGCTGCGAAAGATGGCGTGGGAAACCCAGTATGGCGGGAACCAGGGCCAGGAACTGCCGGGCCAGGCGGCTGTCGGGGTCGAGCCCGGCCTGGCTGAACTGTTCCCGGAGCTTGTCGTGATCGTCCCACCAGGCGAAAGACTTGGCCAGCAGGTCGAGCAGGTCTGCATCCATGCCGAGCGCCTTGCCCACGTCGCGGATGGCGCTGCGCAGCCGGTAGGTGATGAGCGTCGCGGCCAGCGCAGCCCGTTCGCGCCCGTAACGCTTGTAGATGTACTGGATGACCTCCTCGCGCCGCTCGTGCTCGAAATCCACGTCGATGTCCGGCGGCTCGTTGCGCTCTTTCGAGACGAAGCGCTCGAACAGCAGGTGCATGCGCGCCGGGTCGACCTCGGTGATGTGCAGGCAGAAACAGACCGCCGAGTTGGCCGCCGACCCGCGCCCCTGGCAGAGGATGTCCTGGCTGCGGGCGAACTGGACGATGTCCTGCACCGTGAGGAAGTAGTGCTCGTAGTCGAGCGTCCGGATGAGTTCGAGTTCCCGGCGGACGAGTTTCAGGACATCGTCGGGTACGCCCTCCGGCCAGCGTTCGCGGGCCCCGGCCAGGGTGAGCTGTTCCAGGTACTCGAACGGCGTCAGGTGCGGGGGTACCAGTTCCTTGGGGTACTGGTAGTGCAGCTCATCCATGGAGAAATGGCACAAACCGGCAATGTGGGCGGCCTCCTCGAGGAGTTCACCCGGATAGAGTTCCTCGAGCCCCCGGATGGACCGCAGGGTTCGCTCGGCGTTGCAGAACGCGGCGCTGGCCAGTTCGGCGACCGGGGTCTTCAGGCGGATGGCGGTCATCACATCCTGCAACGGCTGCCGCACCGGGTCGTGGGTGTGCACATCGTTGCAGGCCACGATGGGCAGGCCGAGCCGCATGGACAGGGTGAGCGCGTGGGCGGTCTTGTCCAGGTCGCTGCTTTCCCGGAAAAGCTCCAGGGCGATCCACAGCCCGCAGCGCTCGTCGATTTTTCCGGCGAGGGCATCGAGACGCCCGGGTGCCACGGGCGAATCGGCGGCCGGGCGGGCGAAGAGGGCCTTGATCCGTTCGCCGTCGGCTACAAGGGTTTCGATTTTGCTGCCGGGAGCGCTCCAGGGTATCCAGAGCGCAAGACAGGCCTTGAGGCCGTAGCGGAAATCCTCGAGTTCGGCCCGGTATTCGCCTTTGGGGGAACGCCGCCGCAGCCTGGTGACGAGCGCGGCAAGCTGGCCATAGGCGCAACGGTCGGGCGCCAGCAGGACGAGTTTGCCGGAGGCATCGTCGAGTTCGAATTCAGCGCCGACAATGAGCTTGATGCCGTGCTCTTTCGCGGCCAGGTGCGCCTTGACCAGGCCGGCGAACGAGCACTCGTCGGTGATCGCGATGGCCGTATAGCCGAGTTGCGCGGCACGCTCGACCAGTTCTTCCGGATGCGAAGCGCCGCGCAGGAAGCTGTAGTTGCTCAGGCAGTGGAGTTCGGCGAAGGGCCGTTGCGCCTGCTCGGCGCCCTCGCTTTGCCCGCCGGGCCCGGGCTGCGGACCGTCAACCGAAGTAGCCATGCAGAAACCAGTCCCCGTCCGGCTGCACGAATGCCCAGCCCCGTGCCCCGTTCCCGCAGCGGATCACGTAGTAGTCGCGGGGGCGGGAGCCTTCAACCGAACTCCACCAGCCGGTTTGCAGGCGCTCTGGGCCGCTCAATATCTCGAAGGCCTGCCGGTCGATGCGCCGGGGTGGGTCGAAGAACCACAAGGGGCGGTTGATGCCGCCACGGCTATCCGGCGAATCGCCGGTTTCGCCCGTCTTGTGCCTCCGCCACGCCCATTCCGGAACATGTTGTCCGGTGACGGCGATGCCGGAACAGCGTGTTTCGCCGAGGTGAGCGGCGAAGCGGTCGATCAACTCGGTAGGCGCCGTTTTTGCTTCCTGCGAAGGATGTCCCGTCACGATTTCCTGCTGAAGGGGCAGCTCGAACAGTTCCCGGCTGCGGGTTGTCCAGGGTGCCAGGGATTTTGCCTTCAGGCCGATCTGGAGCACGTTTTCCGGCAGTTCGGCCTTGTTCAGCGCAAGGCGGACAACCTCCATGAATGCTGATTTGCGCTGCCGGGCTGCCGCGAAGCGCACCGGCATGGAGACCCCGGCCGCCGCTTCATGCGGGGCAAAGCGCCAGAGGAGGCGCCCTGCGCCGAGTTGGCGGCCGATGAGCCAGTGTTCGAGTTCGGTCAACAGGCGCTGCATCGGGAAGAGCAGGGCGCTCTTGTCCGTGATCGGGTCGAGCAGGTTCAGGCCGCTCGCGAACACGGGCTCCGGCTCGATGCAACGTCGCGGGTCGGGCGCCGCACCGGCCAGGCGTTGCAGGTAGTTGGTGAGGCCTGCGCCGAAACGCTGCCCGATTTCCGCCTGCGGCAGTTGCAGAAGCGGCCCGAGCGTTCTGATGCCCATGTTTGCAAGGCTTTCGACCTCGGCCCCGGCAAGCTCGGTATGGAAGAGCGGCACATCGGGCAGATGGGATACGCCGGCCCGCGCCAGGGCCAGGGCGGCGGAGGGCGCTGCCGCCGCGCGCAGCACCGCCGCATGGCCGAGATCGCGGCAGAGGGCCTCAACCCCGGATTGCCAGGCGTCCATGGGCCCGAAGAGCTTCAGGCTGCCGCTCACCTCAAGCAGCAGGGCGGATGCGGTCTGCCCATCCCCTGGCGGCTCGAGGCTCACCCGGGAGGTGAAGCGGTAACACATCCCGGCCAGGAGCCGCAGGCGTTTCAGTTCCCTGCCCGGATCGCGCCGGTAATGGATGAGGCCCGGGCAGATGCCGTGCGCCGTTGCCAGGGTGCCCTGCAGGCCGATGCCGGCCTGCAGCGCGGCCCGGTTGCCGAGCAGCACCCGGTTGCCGTCGACGAGCACCGCCGGCGCCCGGGTGTGCCGGCCGGCCTGGTTCACCTCCAGAGCGAACATCGGCAGATGCACGGCCAGCCAGAGCATCAGTGCGGATTTTTTCTGCGAGGGGTATCTCTTACATGCGAGGGGTTGCCCCCTCGCGCTCCCCGGCTGAGGGCTCTTTCTTGCGAGGGGTTACCCCCTCGCGCTCCCCGGCTGAGGGCTCTTTCTTGCGAGGGGTTACCCCCTCGCGCTCCCCGGCTGAGGGCTCCG
>JAPOON010000365.1 GCA_026713405.1 Gammaproteobacteria bacterium | reverse complement strand
TCGGTGCCCTGTTCCAAACGGAGGCGCGGGAGGGCGCGACATCCGCCGGCAACTCCGGCTCCGGCGCCAGGATGAATTCGGGAAAGGACTCGATGCCAAGCTCCGTGGCGTCCTGTCCCAGTTTCTCCACATGCGCCGAGATGCGCGCCCCCATGGCCTTGTCGATGAGCCACCACACGCCGAAGGAGGTTGAGAACACGAACACGCCTACGGCGACAATCCCGATCGCCTGCACGCCGGCATTGCCGCCCGCGGCGATGCAGACGGCGAGCGAGCCCCAGACACCACCACCCAGGTGCGCCGGGATCGCGCCGACCTCATCGTCGATGCGAAGCCGTTCCAGCAGCCGCATACCGAAGGTGCAGATGGCGCCGCCCACCGCCCCGATCAGACACGCCCACAGGTGATTGACCAGTTCGGGGCCGGCGGCGATCGACACGAGCCCGCTGATGGCGCCGTTCAGCCCGGCGCGCAGGTCGATCCGGCCGAGTGCGGGCCGCGACAGAAACAGAGCGGCGAGCACGCCCGCGGCCGCGGCGAGGTTGGTGTTGGTCACGACCAGGGAGACCGCCACCGCGTCGGCGGCGCCGCCAAGGGACAGGCGCGAACCGGCGTTGAACCCAAGGAATCCCAGCCAGATGATGAAGACGCCCAGCGTCACTGCCGGGACGTTCGACGGCGGCGTGGCCAGCACGCGGCCATCCGCCCCGAACTTGCCCCGGCGCGCGCCGACGATGAGCACGCCCGCGAGCGCCGCCCAGCCGCCGGTGGAGTGCACCACCGTCGACCCCGCATAGTCGCGGAAGCCCAACGCGCCCAGCCAGCCGCCGCCCCAGGTCCAGGCGCCGACAAGCGGGTAGATGAATGCCGTGAGCACGACGACGAACAGGAAGAACGCCCAGAGCCGCACGCGTTCGGCCAGCGTCCCGGAGACGATGGACGCCGTGGACGCGACGAACACCATCTGGAATAACCAGTGCGAATTGGAAGCGTGTCCGGTTTGGACGACCGTCGTCGCCACAGCGGCGGCGTCGCCCTGCACAAGCGCCCGTTCGGCAGGCGTTACGTCGATAGCAAACCGGAGTGATCCGAACCAGCCGCCCGTCTCGACACCGACATGCATGATCGAGTATCCGACAAAGTAGAAGGTCATGCCCGCGATCGCGTAGAGGCCGATGTTCTTGAGGCAGACCACAGACGCGTTCTTGGTCCGCACGGACCCGGCTTCAAGCATCGTGAACCCCGCGCACATCCACATCACCAGTGCGCCCCACACCAGGAACGAGAAGGTGTTCAGAACGAACCGCGTTTCTTCGTCCACGGCGGGTCAGCGGCCAGCGCCGGCATTCATGGTCGAACCGTACTCCTCCCCAACGCGGCGATTCGAGTGCACTACAGGTGGCCGTACGTCCGTGAGTCGAGGACAGCCGTCGCATTCGGCCGACCGCATGGCGTGGGTTGCCGCCGGCGCCGTCAGGGAAACTGACACTTGCTGAGGCACTATCGCGATCCCGTGTAGGGTCCCTCCGAAACCTCTAACTTGGACTGGCCGGCGGCAATGTACTTCATTCAACGTAACCATGCGCAATTCAACCGTGCCGGATCTGGTGCGTGCTCAAGACCGCCGCCGGGACGCAGGGGTTCCGGCCCCAGTTTCCGCAACCGGGTTGCGGGGCCGGGTGTCGAACACCCAACTCCGCCGAACAGACGATTTCCCCCTGGCGTGCCAATCGGCAATCCGGATGCCCGTACCGCATACCTGCTCTCGACGCTCGGAATAGTCATGTCGGGAGAAACCTCCCCGCGAACCCAAGGCAGACACGGCCCGAATTTACGATAGTCACAGTCGATCGTTGCGTTCGAAAATATCAATTTGACCCATCGACACGCCCCCCACTACCGTAGTTCACGATTTCGTTTGCGCCGGTTTGCGGCGGGAGCAGGACGGAATTTCACCGTTTCCTGCGGGTCTAAAACAACGCATCGCGATTCTGCAAATTCAACTCTCATGAGGCTTGCCATGATCAAACTTCCAAACCGACTGGTGACCGCAGCCGCAGCCACCCTGTCGCTTATCCTGCCGGCCGCTGCCCACGCCGAAGCGACGCCCAAATCGAACCAGTTCTGGTGGCCCGAACGCGTCGACCTGAGCCCGCTGCGCCAGCACGGCGCCGAGTCCGACCCGATGGGTGAGGGCTTCGACTACGCCGAAGCCTTCAAGACCGTCGACCTCGATGCCGTGAAGAAAGACCTCGAGGACCTGATGACCGACTCCCAGGACTGGTGGCCCGCCGACTACGGCCACTACGGCCCGTTCTTCATCCGCATGGCCTGGCACAGCGCCGGCGTCTACCGCGTCGCCGACGGCCGGGGCGGTGCGGCCGGCGGCCAGCAGCGCTTCGAGCCGCTGAACAGTTGGCCGGACAACGCCAACCTCGACAAGGCACGCCGGCTGTTGTGGCCCATCAAGAAAAAGTACGGGCGCGCGCTTTCCTGGGCAGACCTGATGGTGCTGACGGGCAACGTGGCACTGGAATCCATGGGCTTCAAGACGTTTGGTTTCGCCGGCGGGCGCGAGGACGACTGGGAAGCCGACCTGATGTACTGGGGGCCGGAAAAGGAGTGGCTGGCCGATGAGCGATACAGCGGCGACCGCGAACTGCAGCAGCCCCTGGCCGCCGTGCAGATGGGCCTGATCTACGTGAACCCGGAAGGCCCGAACGGCGTGCCCGATCCCCTGCTCGCCGCTCGTGACATTCGCGAGACCTTCGGCCGCATGGCCATGAACGACGAGGAAACCGTTGCGCTGATCGCCGGCGGCCACACCTTCGGCAAGGCGCACGGCGCCGCCCGGGGGAAAGGCTGCGCCGGCCCCGAGCCTGCCGGGGCGGACATCGAGGAACAGGGCTTCGGCTGGACGAACAAGTGCGGCAACTCCGGCGGCGTCGACACCAACACCAGCGGGCTCGAAGGCGCCTGGTCGGTGAACCCGGTCGCCTGGACCACCCAGTACTTCGACAACCTGTTCGCCTTCGAATGGGAGCAGACGAAAAGCCCCTCCGGCGCAACCCAGTGGATTCCCGCCGGCGGCCAGGCATCGAGCCTCGTTCCCGATGCCCACGACCCCACCCGGCGCCACGCGCCCATCATGTTGACGACGGACCTGTCGCTGAAGGTGGACCCCAGCTACCGGGAAATCTCCAAGCGCTTCCACGAGAATCCAGCGGAATTCGAGCTGGCGTTCGCCAAGGCCTGGTACAAGCTGACCCACCGTGACATGGGCCCGCTCAGCCGCTACCTGGGCTCCGAGGTACCCGGTGACGTCATGCTCTGGCAAGACCCCGTACCGGCCGTGGACCATGAAACGATCGATGCGCAGGATATCCAGGCACTCAAGGCGGAAATCCTCGCCTCCGGCCTGACGGTACCGGAACTGGTCCGCACTGCCTGGGCATCCGCTGGCAGCTTCCGTGGCACCGACATGCGCGGTGGCGCCAACGGCGCCCGCGTTCGTCTGGCACCTCAGAAAGACTGGGCGGTCAACACGCCGGATGAACTGGCCAACGCGCTGGCCCGCCTGGAGAGCATCCAGCAGCAGTTCAACAACAATCAATCCGGCGACAAGCGCGTGTCGCTGGCCGATGTGATCGTGCTGGCCGGTTCCGCGGCCATAGAGAAGGCAGCCAGCGACGCCGGCCGCTCAATCGAGGTGCCGTTCACGGCGGGACGTACGGATGCCGACCAGAACCAGACCGATGTAGATTCGTTTGCCGTCCTGGAACCCACCGCGGACGGCTTCCGCAACTACTTCGGTAACGGCAACCGGCGCTCGCCCGCCGATATGCTGGTCGACCGCGCCGCCATGCTGACGCTGACGGTCCCGGAAATGACCGTGCTGGTGGGCGGCATGCGCGCGCTGAATGCCAATGCCGACTCCGCGAGCCACGGCGTCTTCACCGACCGGCCCGGAGTGCTGACAAACGACTTCTTCGTGAACCTGCTGGACATGTCGACGGCTTGGACCAAGTCCGAGACCGAAGAAGGGATTTACGATGGCCGGAATCGCGACTCGGGCGACCTCAAGTGGACCGCCACGCCGGTGGACCTGGTGTTCGGCTCACACTCCGAGTTGCGTGCCGTTGCGGAAGTCTATGCCGCGGATGACGGCACCGGTAAATTCGTCGACGACTTCGTCGCAGCCTGGACAAAGGTAATGAACCTCGACCGATACGACGTGCAGTAAAACCTACAGCCGGCCGGCCCGACTGCGTGAGGGCCGGCCCCTTTTCTGTCAGGCGCCACACATCAGAAATTTCCAACGCGGCGCTCTAAAGCGCGGGGAACAACGCCGGAATCCCGGGAAAGAGCTGGCGTGCGGAGCGAACGACAGGGCATCGGCAGCCTGGTTGACGGCATCGCCATGTCACAAGGCAGATTGCGCTCGCTGACCTGGCTTCAGCCTCGCCTCAGCAGGAACTTCTGCACCTTGCCGGTGGCGTTGCGGGGCAGTTCCTCCAGGAAGCTGACGTGCCGCGGCGCCTTGAAGTTGGCCATCCGCTCACGGGCCCACTCGATCAGTGCCCCGGGTTCCGGAGCGCTGCCCGGTTTTCGCATGACGAAAGCATGCCCCACTTCGCCGAGCCGTTCGTCCGGTGTGCCGATGACCGCGACTTCCGCGATGTCCGGGTGGCCGAGCAGCAGGTTCTCGATCTCCGCCGGGTAGCAGTTGAACCCGCCGCAGATATACATGTCTTTCAGGCGGTCGGTGA
>JAPOON010000364.1 GCA_026713405.1 Gammaproteobacteria bacterium | reverse complement strand
CGGAGAGGCCACCCAATGATATTACCCAGCCCTGCGTTCGCCGGGCCGCTGACGCGAGGAACCAATGGTTGGTCATAAGCCGAGAGCGCGCCTGAGGCCCGTACCGCGGGTGCGCTCGGCGTCCGGCATCGGCGGGCGCGAGAGCGGCTGGAATTCTTGAACGGCCTTTGAGTGGACAGATGAATCACACTTTCGAACAACGTCTCCAAGTTGCGGAGCAACTTGATCGCGTCGCCGTCAGGCGACGCGCCTAGTCAAGAATGCGGGATTTGCTGCTCCGGCTCGGATACCGGGCCCTTGATCGCATGGCGAGCCTCGGCCGTGCGTCGATGCTGTGGGTCGCCTCGGTCTGCTGGGTGCCGAAGCCGGCCGACCTGTACCTGGTGGTGCGCCAGATCCACAACGTGGGCGTGCTGTCGCTCATCATCGTCATTCTCTCCGCCTTCTCCATCGGTGCGGTGCTGGCCCTGCAGTTCTATACCCAGCTGGCGCGTTTCGGCGCCCAGGATCTGGTTGGTGTCGGGCTCGCCGTGGTGCTGCTGCGCGAACTCGGCCCGGTGATCACCGCCCTGCTGTTCGCCGGACGGGCAGGTTCCGCCATCACCGCCGAGATCGGGCTGATGAAGTCCACCGAGCAGTTGACGAGCATGGAAATGATGGGCGTGGACCCGCTGCGGCGGGTGGTGGCGCCCCGGCTCTGGGCGGGTTTCATCAGCCTGCCCCTGTTGACCGCCATTTTCAACGTGGTGGCCATTTACGGCGGGGTGGTAGTCGGCATAGAGTGGCTGGGCATCGAGCGCGGCGCCTTCTGGTCGGGCATGACGGATCTCGTGGAGATCTGGGAGGACATCGGCAAGGGCATGCTGAAAAGCGTCTTTTTCGCCGTTGTGGTGACCTGGATCGCGGTTTTCCAGGGTTACGATACCTATCCTTCTGCTGAGGGCATCGGACTTGCGACCACACGCACGGTGGTGTATTCGTCCGTGATGATCCTGGCGCTGGATTTCCTGCTGACGCTCAGCATGTACGCAGACTTTTGAAGAACGGTGATGCAGATCGACGAAATGATCCTTGACGGGGGCGGTCCCGCCCGTTCACTGGCCTTGTCCCGCGCACAGGAGGGCTGACGATGCGCATGCGAACGGTGGAAATCAGTGTTGGCGCTTTCGTGCTGGCCGGCATCCTGGCGCTCGTTTTCCTGGTCGTGCGGGTGAGCGGCATCAATTTCGAGGACAGTTCCACCTACTCGGTACACGCGCGTTTCGACGATGTGGCGGGTCTCAAGCGCCGCGCCAAGGTGAGCCTGGCGGGTGTGGTGGTCGGACGCGTCTCGCAGATTCAGGTGGACACCGAGTACGGCGAGGCCGTGGTGACCATGCTGATCGAGAGACGGGCGGGCCCGCTGAGTACCGATACCGGCGCCCAGATACTGACCGAAGGCATAATCGGCTCGCGCTATGTGAGCCTGCTGCCCGGCGCCGACGAGGAAGTGCTCGACGACGGCGATGAAATCCTGGACACCCAGGGCGCGCTGGTACTCGAGAACCTCATCGGCGACCTGGTGACGAACCTCGGCTCATGACGGAACGCCCACATCCGGGCTGCGGCGCCAGGGCCCGGCCTGCCGATTCAACAAGCGACGAGACAACGTGAAAGAACGCCGTCGACACGCCTGCCGCGCCCTGTTTCCGGGTGCGATTTGCGTTCCGGCTGCGTTGGCGGTGAGCCTTTTCTGGCTTGTGGTCGCTTCGCCAACGGCTGCGGGTGCGAACGCCGAAGTCGTCGCCACCGAATTCGAATCCGTCCCACACCGCATCATCCAGCAACTGTCCGTGGATTTGCTCGACCTCATCAAGGCGTCCCGCGACCATGTCGACGAGGACCGGGACCGGTTCTTCGAGGAAGTCGACGCCCTGCTGTCCCCCGCGATCGATTTCTCCGGATTCGCCCGGGGGGTGATGTCGGTGCATTACCGGAAGGCCACGGCCGAGCAGCGCCGGCGTTTTGCCGACAACTTCAAGTCCGGCCTGCTGCGAACCTATGCGCTGTCGCTGACGTCATTCGAGGACGGTGAAGTGGTGGTGCTGCCCCCGGACGGGCCGCCGCGCCGGCCCGACCGGCAGAACGTCCGCATGGAAATCCGCACCGCCGGCAACGCGTATTCGGTGATCTACGCGATGAAGCTGGGCAAGGACGGTGTCTGGCGGATCGGCAACATCGTCATCGCCGGCGTGAACATCGGCCTGACTTTTCGCAGCCAGTTCAAGAGCGCGGTTGCCGACTCGAAGTACGGCGGAGATCTCGACCGCGTCATCGATGCCTGGGCCGCCGTGGTGGCGGAGGAGGACGCTGCCGAATTGAAGGAGAACGCCGGCGCATGAACCCGAACGCCTGCGCGCTGGATGGAAACGGACGCCTGTCGGGCGGCGTCACTTTCGAAAACCTTGCCGAAATCCGCTCCGCGGGCGAGGCGCTGATTCGCGAGTCAAAGCACGGCACCGTCGAGTTCGACTGTTCCGGGCTGGAGGAGGCCAGCGGTGTGGCGGTCGCGCTGCTCATCGCCTGGCGACGCGCGGCCGGCAGTTGTGGAAAAAACGTCGTTTTCAGGGGCACGTCGCTCGACTTGCGCAACATCGCGGCCTTTTCCGGTCTCGGCGACGTACTGCCGCTGGAAGCCTGATGCGAACGCAGCCATGGCAGCAACCGAATCGCGCGGCAGATATTCTGGCGGGGTCGAACCGGTGAGTCTGGAGGGCGAGGTCGAAAGGCGCATACGCGAAGCGCTGCCCGGCAGTGACGTGTCGGTTGCCGTCGAGGGTAACCGGGCACTGATCAGGGTCACCAGCGACGGCTTCGAGACGCTGAACAGGGTGCGCCGGCACCAGGCCGTCTACGCCTGCATCCAGGGCTTCATTGCCGATGGCAGCCTGCACGCCGTATCAATCGATGCAAAAACCCCTGCCGAGCGCGCCTGAGCGCGTCAGGCACAGATGGACAAGCTGGTAATAGAAGGCGGCAGGAGGCTCGAAGGGTCGTTGCGGGTGTCGGGCGCCAAGAACGCCGCGCTGCCCATCCTGGCGGCAAGCCTGCTCACGGGGGGCCGTGTGGCGCTCGGAAATGCGCCGCGGCTCAACGATATCGGCACCATGCTCAAGCTGCTGCGCGGCCTGGGCGCGGATGCCGTCGATGACGGCAATTCCGGCATCGAGATTTCCGCCGCAACCCTCAGCGAGTTGCGCGCGCCTTACGACCTGGTGAAAACCATGCGGGCATCCTTTCTCGTGATGGGGCCGCTGCTTGCCCGGTTCGGAAGCGCCGAGGTATCCCTGCCCGGGGGTTGCGCCATCGGCGCGCGGCCGGTCGATCAGCACCTGAAGGGATTCGCGGCGATGGGCGCCGAGATCAGCATGCAGGACGGCTATGTGCGGGCGAGCGCTCCGGGCGGGCTCAAGGGTGTTGAGTTCGAGATGGATACCGTGACCGTGGGCGGCACGGAGAACCTGATGATGGCGGCGACGCTGGCCGAGGGGAAAACGGTACTCCGGCGGGCTGCGCGCGAGCCGGAGGTCGTTGACCTGGGCAATTTCCTGAATGCCATGGGCGCGCGCGTCTCGGGGCACGGGACATCGACCGTGGAGATCGTCGGCGTCAGGGACCTCGGCGGCGCCGGCTACCCGGTCATGGCGGACCGGGTGGAGGCGGGCACCTACCTGAT
>JAPOON010000363.1 GCA_026713405.1 Gammaproteobacteria bacterium | reverse complement strand
CGCCCTCGATGAGGTGACCCAGATGCTCGGCGGGCTGGCGTACATGACGGGCTTGCCCGACAAGCCCATGCGTGCCGGCTCTTCGGTGGTCGACATCGCCGGGGGCATGTTCGGCGTCATCGGCATTCTCGCCGCACTCAACCAGCGCCGCACAACGGGCAAGGGTCAACTCGTGACGAGCGCACTCTTCGAAACCACGGCGTTCATGGTCGGCCAGCACATGGCCCAGCAGGCGGTACTCGGCGAAGCGCCGCCGCCCGTGTCGGTGAGGCGTTCGGCCTGGGGCGTCTACGACCTGTTCGCCTGCGCCGACGGCGAGAAGATATTCGTCGCCGTGGTCAGCGACACTCAATGGCGCCAGTTCTGCAAACACTTCGCACTGCACGACCTTGCCGCCGATCCATTGCTCGCCACCAACAACGGCCGGACCGAACACAGGGATCGATTCCTGCCCGCCCTGGTCGAACTCTTCGGTGCATTGCCGCGCCAGGAGGCTGTCAGGAAACTGGAGCAGGCCGGGATGCCCTTCGCGGAAATCAACAGGCCCTCAGACCTGTTCGACGATCCGCACCTCAACAACGGGGGCCTGGTCGGCGTCCATGTGCCCGATGGCGAACGCCGCGGCGCAATGGCGCGGCTGCCGAAACTGCCGCTGGAAATGGATGGCCGTCGCATGAACCTGCGCCATGACCTGCCGCAGGCCGGTGCCGATTCCAGGCAGGCGGCTGAACTTTCAGGTTGCACGCCCGACGCTATAGAAGAGATGCTCGCCGCCGGCGTGATCGCCGAAGGCTGAAGAATCGGAGCACCGGGACCCTGACGCACGGGAAGATTGGTCAATCACATACCCGCTCTCGGTACCTGAATGAAGAACCGGTCCGAACTACGACCCGGAGAATCATCAATACCAGGCAATGTCCCCGTCAACCACCTGCACGATGCGCTTGCCGCCGCCCGTGGACTCGAACATGTCCATGAGCGCGCGCGGCATCGACTCGAAGCCATCGACAATGTCGACCGGTGCTTCGAGCCTGCCCTCCTTTAGCCAGGCTGCCATGGCCGCCTCCGCGGCATCGAATTCGGCGGCGTGGTTGTAGACGAAGAAGCCGCGCATGTCGGCGTTCGCCCGGCGCAGGTTCGTGTAGTTCCCGGGGCCGAAGGGCGCCTCGCGCTGGTATTCGGAAATGGAGCCACAGAGCACCACCCGGGCGCCTGGGGCGAGGTGGTCCAGGGCCGCCTTGAGGATTTCGCCGCCGACGTTGTCGAAATAGAGGTCGATGCCGCCTGGAAACAACTCGCCGATGGCTTCGGCGACATCGTCCGCCTTGTAGTCGATGGCCGCCTCGCAGCCGAGCTTGCGGACCAGGCCGCACTTGTCCGGCCCTCCTGCTATGTCGACCAGGGGCGTACAGCCGTGCAGGCGGGCCATCTGCGCGACCAGCGAACCGGCACCGCCCGCCGCGCCGGACACCAGTACCGCATCGCCCGGACGCGGCTGCCCGCGGCTGAAAAAACCGCACGAGGCGGAGAATCCGGTCATGCCGAACACCGTCAGCGCGTGGTGTACGGGCAGGCCGTGGGGCTTGAGGTGGCGGAACTTTTCAGCTTCCGTCATGCGGCTGACCTTCCAGGTCTGCCAGCCGAGTTGCCACTGCACGAACTCGCCCTCGGCAAAGCCGGGGTGCAGGGATTCGACCACCTCGGCCACGCCCCGGCCATGAATCACGTCGCCGTTCCCCAGCGGCGGCTCGCCCGCAGCGCCGCCCTCCATCATGTACATGCGCATCACCGGGGCGATGTTCAGCAGGTGGGTCTTCAGCAGCACCTCCCCCGGCCCGGGTTCCGGCACCGGGGTTTCCCGGTATCCGAAGTGCCTTTCCGCCAGTGTCGTGACCGGATGTTCGGCCACCACCCACTGGCGGTTCACCTCTCCCCGGCGATCGGAATTCACCATGACACTCACATCGGAATCGAGTAGGTTGCCCGGGGCGGGAAATGGGCCTTGCCCTCCAGGCTGACGGAGTGGAGAACGACACTGAACGGGCACATGAGTCGGGAACCCGACGCGTCGGAACGCCGACGTGGAAGGAACAACATCGGAAATCCGGGAAAGAGATCGCCTGCGGGGCTTCCCTTTCGGCGCGTTAGAGCTTGTCCAACACGCTCTCGTACAGCAGG
>JAPOON010000362.1 GCA_026713405.1 Gammaproteobacteria bacterium | reverse complement strand
GCCGGCCCGGCGAACGCTCCGGCATCCTGCGGCGCGCTGTCGGGGAGAGGGTCGCCGCCGCGGAGAATCTCCGCGGCGTGCATGGCGCCCTCGGCAGGGGCTTTGGCCGTTTCCGTTGCGTGCTGCGGAGCCGCTTGCGCCGCCTCCTCTTCGTAGTCGTCCCAACTCAGCATGTCTGTCTCTCCTTCTGGTGCCTCTAGACCGTTCCTCTAGGCCCCTTGTTCGCGGACAAGGTTGCCGAACGAGCCAAGATCGCTCCCGGCCACTTTTTCTCGTCGGGCCGGGACATCGCTCCGTCGGCCCGATGGCGGCCGCCGCCTCACTGGCAGGCTTCGCATTCCGGGTCGTCGATGGAGCAGGCGGCCGGCGTGGGCGCCGGCCCGCTCTGAACCGCGTTCAGGGTGCCGCGGTCCAGGGTGGATTTTTCGGTGCTGGTCGCGCCGAGCGACCGCAGGTAGTAAGTGGTCTTCAGGCCCCGGAGCCAGGCCATGCGATAGGTCACATCGAGCTTCTTGCCCGAGGCCTGGGCCATGTAGAGGTTCAGCGACTGGGCCTGGTCGATCCATTTCTGGCGCCGCGCCGCCGCGTCCACCAGCCACCGGGGTTCCACCTCGAAGGCGGTGGCGTAGAGCAGCTTCAGATCCTCGGGCACACGGTCGATGGGTTGCAGGGAACCGTCGTAGTACTTGAGATCGTTGACCATCACCTGGTCCCAGAGCCCAAGCGACTTCAGATCGCGCACCATGTACGGATTGGCCACGGTGAACTCGCCGGACAGGTTCGACTTGACGTACAGGTTCTGATAGGTCGGTTCGATGGACTGGGAGATGCCGGTGATGTTGGCGATGGTGGCGGTGGGCGCGATGGCCATGACGTTGGAGTTGCGCATGCCGGCGGCCTGCACCTTGCTGCGCAGCTTGTCCCACTCGAGGGTGGCATCGAAATTCGCATGCAGGTAGTCCTTGCCCCGTTCGGAGCGCAGGCGCCTGAGCGAGTCGATGGGCAGCACGCCCCGGCTCCACAGCGACCCGGAGAAGCTCGGATAGGTGCCGCGTTCCTTCGCGAGCTTCATGGAGGCTTCGATGGCGAAGTAGCTCACCGCTTCCATGGAACGGTCGGCGAACTCCACCGCGGCATCGGATGCATAGGGGATGCGCAGCTTGTAGAGCACGTCCTGGAAACCCATGATCCCCAGCCCCACCGGCCGGTGTTTCATGTTCGAGTTGCGTGCCTGGTCCACCGAGTAGTAGTTGATGTCGATCACGTTGTCGAGCATGCGCACGGCCGTGCGCACCGTCTTCTTCAGCTTTTTCATGTCGAGCCTGCCGTTCTCGACGTGCTGTACGAGGTTCAGGCTGCCCAGGTTGCAGACGGCAATTTCCTCGGGCGATGTATTGAGGGTGATCTCGGTGCACAGATTCGAGGAGTGCACGACGCCGATGTGCTGTTGCGGCGAGCGCACGTTGCAGCTGTCCTTGAAAGTCATCCAGGGATGGCCCGTCTCGAACAGCATGGAGAGCATCTTGCGCCACAGGTCGCTCGCCTTGACGCGCTTGTGCAACAGGCCCAGGGCCTTCGCGTTTTCTTCGTAGTGCTCGTAGCGCGCTCCGAACGCCCGGCCGTACAGGTCGTGCAGGTCCGGCACCTCGTTGGGGGAGAACAGGGTCCAGTCGCTGTCTTCGCTGACGCGCTTCATGAACAGGTCGGGAATCCAGTTGGCCGTGTTCATGTCGTGGGTGCGCCGCCGGTCGTCGCCGGTGTTCTTGCGCAACTCCAGAAACTCCTCGATGTCGAGATGCCAGGTTTCCAGGTAGGAGCAGACCGCGCCCTTGCGCTTGCCCCCCTGGTTGACCGCAACCGCGGTGTCGTTCACGACTTTCAGGAACGGCACCAGGCCCTGGGACTTGCCGTTGGTGCCCTTGATGTAGGAGCCCAGCGCCCGCACCGGCGTCCAGTCGTTGCCCAGCCCGCCGGCCCACTTCGACAGCATGGCGTTGTCGTGGATGGCGTTGTAGATGCCGTCGAGATCGTCGGGCACGGTGGTGAGGAAGCAGGATGAGAGCTGCGAGCGCAGGGTGCCGGCGTTGAACAGCGTCGGCGTGGAACTCATGTAGTCGAAGTTCGACAGCAGGTTGTAGAACTCGATGGCGCGCCGGGTGGGGTCGTCTTCCTCCACGGCGAGGCCCATGGCGACCCGCATGAAGAACACCTGGGGCAGTTCGAACTTGACGTTGTCACTGTGGATGAAGTAGCGGTCGTAGAGCGTCTGCAGCCCGAGGTAGGTGAACTTCAGGTCCCGGCCGGCATCGATGGCCGCGCCGAGAGCGTCGAGGTCGTATTCGAGCAGGGTGTGGTTGACGAGCTCGAGTTCGACGCCCTTGTGAACGAACGCCGCCAGCGCCCGCGGATAGACGTCCTGCATCTGCGCCTGTGTTGCCGAATGGTCGCCTTCGGCGGCTCCGGGAGCCCGCACGTTCAGGAACTGCAGGGCTTCGCTGCGCAACTGATCGAGCAGCAGCCGTGCGGTGACGGAGGAATAGTTGGGCTCTTCCTCGACCAGGGTGCGCGCCGTCATGAGCAGCGAGGTGCCGACATCGCGCGCCTTGATGCCGTCGTACATGTTGGCCAGGCTTTCCTCGATGATGCGCTCGCCGTCCACATCGCCGAGGCCCGCGCAGGCCTCGGCCACGATGGTGCGAATGCGGCTCACGTTCAGCGGCTCGATGCGGCCGTCTTCCCAGGTCACCGAGATGTCGGCCCGCTCTTCGGTCATGGCATCGGCGCCTCTCGCCGCGCGGATGCGGGCACGCTCCTCGCGATAGAGCACGTAGTCACGTGCCACCTTGTGTTTGCCGGAACGCATCAGGGCGAGTTCAACCTGGTCCTGGATCTCTTCGATGTGCACGGTGCCGCCGGAAGGCAGGCGCCGGCGGAAGGTGCCGCTGACTTGCTCGGTCAGCGCCGCCACCACTTCCCGGATTCTCGGCGATGCGGCAGCCGTGCCGCCTTCCACCGCGAGGAAGGCCTTGGTCATGGCGATGGCGATCTTGTCGTCGGTGTAGGGCACCACCTCGCCGGTGCGCTTGATGACCTTGAGCCGGCCGGGCGCGGTGGCGGCGACGCCGGGCGACAGCGCTACGGGGGGTGTTGCGGGCGTGGATTCGGGGCTGGGTTGCTGGGCGCTGGGCTGCATGGTCTCGGCTGTCTCCATATCTCGTTTAACCACTCACGAGAGGCCGGCGCTGCGCAGCGGGCGGGCAATTCCGCACGCGAGACCCCGAAATCGGCAACCACTACAACTTGTGGTCGCCAAGCCGCCGATTCTGTGGCGGCCGACACCCCTCCTCGAGTGCGGCGGACCCTCATGCGACCAACCCGATCAGCCGGAAAGCGGGCGCCCACCGATGCGGGAGAGCGCACTGCCCGGCCGTCGACTGCCTGCCGGCCCTGCGTCGCAAAACGCCATATGTTGGGTTTGGCACCGCACGTACGCACAACATAATGCGCTTTTGGTGGAATTGCAAGAGGATAACTCCGGGGAAAAGCAGGCTGGAAACCTGTGGAAAAGCAGCCCGAAACCTGGGGATTGTTCGACCCGGTTGCCGCCGCGCCGGGTATCGCCGGAACGGCCGTAGCGGCAGGGCTGACGCTTTACGGCCCACCACTATATATTGTGGTTGTCAAATTCCACTGGAACGGGGCCATGAGCCTGGTTCTCGCCCTCTATCAGGGAACGTCGAGGTCCCGGGG
>JAPOON010000361.1 GCA_026713405.1 Gammaproteobacteria bacterium | reverse complement strand
TCGAAGCGGCCCCCCCGCTGGCTGCCGGGGCCCCCCGCCGTGTGCTGCATCAACAGGGGTATCCCCTGCCCGGCTTCCTCGAAATAGATGCGATGATCGTGACCGGCGAGGTGCAGATGCACGTATCTGCCTACCGGGGCGTCCAGGGTGCCCGGCCCGGCCGACTCGCTGCGCGCGGGGTCCTCCCGCAAACCCGCCGGCCGCAGCAATTCAACCGCCCGCATCGCCGCGGCGTGGTACTGGGCATGCAACACGGGGTCGCCGCCCCGCGCGAGCCCCTGCCCCCAGGCCGCGCCGATGTCGTTGTAGAACGGCGGCGGTACCGGCGCCAGCAACCGGGCCCATAACGACGGCGGCGCGGAAAGGGTCATGACCCCATCCTGCCCGGCAGGCTCACCGCCCGCCACGCGTCCGGCGGTGAGCCGCAAAGCGAGGGAACGGTCGCCGATCTCCAGTACCAGCCCGCCGGTCCAGTGCCGTGCCGCCAAGCGGAATTCGCCATCCGATGCGCATCGCGCTGCCCACTCGGCACTGGCCGGAAGCGCTAGTGTCATTTTTTCTCCTTTCGATTCGAACGGGGCTACGCCCCAGCCCGACGAGAAAACAGCGGCCGGGAGGGAAGTTGATTCATTTTACAACCTTGTCAGCGATCAAGAAGTCCAGACCGCACCCTTGCCACGCTGCGGCACTATTCGCCCCCATTCACCCAAGACTTGATCAGGTGATGGGCGATGGCGAGGGACCCCGGCACCTTCAGGCTCGGGCTCTCATTCTCGAGGGCCGCGGTGACTTCATCTCGCGAGAACCACCGCACATCGGCCATCTCCGCGTCGTCAATGTGGATTTCGGTACTGGTTGCGCGCCCGAGACAACCGATCATCAGCGACGACGGGAACGGCCAGGGCTGCGAGGAATGGTAATGCACCTCCCCCACCTCGATGCCCGCTTCCTCGCGCACCTCGCGCCGCACCGCCTCCTCGATGGACTCTCCCTGATCGATAAAGCCGGCCAGGGCGGAATACATGCCCATCCGCACCAGCGGGCCCTTGGGCTGGCCCAGCAGGCAACGCCCGTTGTCGTGAATCACCATGATGACTACCGGGTCCGTGCGGGGGAAGTGCTCGGCGCTGCATTGCGGGCAGGACCGGACATGCCCGCCCTTGCGTTGTTCAGTGGGAGCGCCGCACTTGCTGCAGTACCGGTGCGAGAGGTGCCAGCCGAGTTGTGCACGGGCCTGGGCTACGATTCCCGTTTCGTCCGCCGGCATGACCATGGCGGCCATGCGGCAATCCTCGAACCGCCAACCGTTCTCGAGGCCCAGTTCGCGCACGGGCTGCTCCAGGCCCGAGATATCCAGGGCGAAATGCGGAACGCCTTCGGCAAGGCCGAGGAGCACAGGGGGCGCATCCAGATCGAGCCAGCGCACCGTAGAACCCGGTGTCCAGCCCAGCCCGCCGCCGTCGGCAAGCAGCACGTCGAGATTGTGGAAAGGCAGAAAGCGGCTGTCAGGATCCTTTTCGGCAGCGGCCAACCATGCGTCGTCGCGGCGCTCGGCATCCGCCCGGTCCAATGGATTGCCGGCAAATCGGTGAACGAGTGTCATCCCACCCTCAATGTCCAAACCACCATTGTAGCCCGACTGCCCTGCACATCCGCCATCGCGGCGGCTGTCTGGCCAGGAGTACCCACCCGCGCGCACCGGAGCGCTGGCGCCCAAGAAACAGCATTGAATCCAGCCATGGGAGCCGGCGTGCGGTGCGGCGTCGCCACCGGTCGGGCGCAGCCCGAGCCGAAGCACCGCTTCGGCAGGTGGCGACGCCCCGCAACTGGTTGCGGGGCCGGGTGCCAAACTACCAGCACCTTTAAAGCACTTCAGCGCGCCCGGAATCCGCCGACAGCCTGGTCGCTTAGCGCGCAGGAGGACCGTACCGCATGGCGGACACAGCCAGACGGCCACCGGCCGGCACGGCCGGGCGCTTGACGGACAAGGAAACTGACACTTGTTATTCTAGGTCTACCTCAAGCCGCCGGCGCTCCGCTGATCCAACCTTCTATTCCTCCATCAAAATCAATATATTTCAAAAGCTTAACACTTTTATATCTATCGATTTGTCTTGTGACGATCAGTTCGGGGTGCAGCCGCCCGCCGTCAGAGCCCGACAGGGACGGCACCGATCGAAACTCCGCCGATCCCCTGGCGTCCGCACTGATCACCCCGGTGCATGTACGGGTAAAGCCCGCAACAGCAGCCGACATTGGCAGGCAGGCAACGGCTACCGGCGTGCTTGAGGCGTTCCGCACCGCAACTGTCGCTGCCGAAACCGATGGCCGGGTGGTATCCCGTTCGGTGGAGCCCGGCGATCCGGTACGCACGCGACAGGCACTCGTTACCCTGGATAACGAAAAGGCGCTGATCGCCCGGGACCAGGCAACAGCCCGGGTGCGCTCCGGGGAAGTCGATCTCGAGCAGGCAGGCAATGAACTCGAGCGTGGCCGCGACCTGCACGCCCGGGAGTTCATCAGCGAAGACGCCCTGGAGAACCTGGGGTTCACCGAGGCTCGGGCGAAATCGGCGCTGGAAGCGGCGCGGGCGGATCTGGCCGCGGCCGAGCGGGTGCTGGCCGACACCAGCGTGCGCGCCCCGTTTGACGGCATTGCCGAACGCGTGCACGTCCATGAAGGCGATTACCTCAAGTCCGGCACGCCGGTCGTGACCCTCGCCGATTTCTCCAGGGCGCGCATCAAGGCCGGTGTGACCGGCCGCGAGGCGGAATTGCTGCAGGGCGCGAAGAGCGCCGAGGTGACCCTGGATGCGCTCGGTGCGACGACGTTCAGCGGACGGATCAATAGCCTGGCCCGCGTATCCGACGCTGCCACGGGCACCTATACGCTGGAGATCTGGCTGGAGGACATGCCCGGCGATCTGCCCGACCGTCTCCGCGAAGGCATGCTCGCCACGGTGCGCCTGCCCTACGCGGATGCATCGGCATCGCTTGCGGTACCGAGCGCCGCGGTGTTCCGGCGCGGCGGCGCCATGCACGTCTTCGTGGTGAATGCCGGCCGCGCCCTGCTGACGCCCGTCAGCACGGGGCGCACGAACGGCCCCACCGTCGAGGTGCTCGGCGGACTCGACGAGGGCGACCTGGTGGTGACCGACGGCCAGTTCGCGCTGCGTGACGGCGCCCCGGTGACCGTCGAAGACTGAATCGATGGAACCCGTACTGCGCTTCTTCATCGAGCGCCACCTGCTGGTCAACATCGTCGCCGGGGCGCTGGTCGTTCTCGGCTACCTGTCGGCGGCCAACCTGAACCGGGAGTTCGTTCCCGACATCGAATCCCCGTTGATCTTCATCACCGCCAACCTGCCCGGGGCCAGCGCCCGGGACATGGAGACGAAGATCACCATTCCCATCGAGGAGGCGCTCGAGGGGCTGGACGGAATCGACTACTTCGAGACGATCGTTTCCGACAGCACCTCCTACACCTCGGTGCGGCTCTACGACGACTTCGATTCCGCCGAGCTCGAAGATGCCGAAACGGACCTGCGCGCCGCCGTCGACCGCATCACCGACTTCCCGGACGAAATGGAAGACGAACCGGTTCTCATGCAACTCAAGCCCGGACGATTCACGGTCATCGAAGTCATTCTTTCCGGCCCTGAACCCGAGTTGAGCCGGACCGCGGAAGACCTCGAAAACCGGCTGCGGCGACTGGACCTGGTCGGCGATGTCGTTGCGGTCGGCCTCACCGACCCGGAGGTGCGCGTGCTGATCGACCCGGTGCTCGCCCGGGAACACGGCGTTACGCTCGGCGACGTGATTGCCGCCGTGCAGCGCCGCAACGTGTCGAGTACCGGCGGCGTACTGGAGAGCCCCGCGGACCGCCGCCAGGTGGTGATGTGGAGCCGTTTCGAAGCCCCCGCCGATGTGGGCGGGACGATACTGCGTTTCCGGCCCGGCGCGGGAGCCCTGCGCATCCGCGACATTGCGCGTATCGAGAAGAGCCGCGAGGACACCGGCCTGATCGTGCATGCCAACGGCCGGCGCGGAGTCAGCCTGTTCGTGAAGAAACGCGAGGCCGCGGACATCATCGATACCGTGGAGCAGGTACGCGCAGCCATCGCGGCGGCACCCGTCCCCGACAGCATCGAGATGGCCGCGATCAACGACGAGTCGGGCATGATTTCCAACCGGCTGGACCTGATGTTCACCAACGGGCTGATCGGGGTCGTGCTGGTCACCGTCGTGCTGTTCCTGTTTGTGCGACCCGGACCGGCGCTCTGGATACTGGTGGGCATTCCCGTGGTGTTCATGGCGGCCCTGACGCTGATCGGCCCCCTCGGCATGACCTTGAACATGCTGGCGCTCACCGGATTCATCGTGGTTCTGGGCATGGTGGTCGACGATGCGGTGGTGGTCTCCGAGCGCATCGCCCTGAAACAGGCCCAGGGCCTGCCGCCGGATCGGGCGGCGCTTGCCGGCACCCGTGAGATGCTGGCCCCGGTAACCGCCGCGGCATTGACCACCATGCTGGCCTTCCTGCCACTGACGGTGCTTGGCGGGTTACCCGGCAAGCTCCTCTGGCAGATCCCTGCCGTGGTGGTGCTGGTGCTGGTGTTTTCCCTGTTCGAGTCGTTCTTTATCCTGCCGGCACACCAGTCCACCGTCAGCGCCAGGGCCAACCTCGGGAAACGGCCCTTCATGCTGGCTCTCGAAGCGCGTTACCGGAGGCTCCTGCAACGGGTTCTGCGGCATCGCCTGGCAACGCTCGCCACCGCCATCGCCGCCTTCGCGGTCATCATGGTGTTCGTGCGCCCGCTGGTTCCGTTCATGCTGTTTCCGCAGGACGATGCCGACCGGCTGATGATCAAGGTCACCACGCCTCCCGGCACATCGCTGGAACAGACCGAAGCCGTCGCCGGCGACCTGGCGCTGCAACTCCTGGACATCACGGCGGACGACATCGAGGCGGTCACCAGCCGCATCGGCCACCAGAACACCGACTCCCTCGAGAAAGGATTCGGCGAAACGGACAACGAAGCGGTCCTGATACTGCAGTTCCGGCAAGCCCGGCGCAGCTACACGAATGCCCAGTGGATCGAGCGCCTGCCCGGCGCCCTCCGGGTTCCCAACGACGTACGGGAGCTGTATCAGTCCGCGTATTTCGGACCGCCCACGGGTCTTCCGGTCACCGTGCACGTGCTCTGCAACGAGGACGAGGTCCGCCGCGGCGTGGCATTCGAGATCGAGCGCTACCTGCAGGCGACCCCCGGCGTGGTCGAGGTGGAAGTGGACGAACGGCCGGGCACGCCCCAGCTCGAACTGAACCTCAACTACGAGAAACTGGCGTTGCGTGGCCTTGACCCCCAAACCGTCGGGCAGACCCTGGCCGCCGCCTTCTACGGCATCGAGGCGAGCGAACATCGCGATTTGGACAACACCACCGAGTTGCGGGTGCAGTTCGATCCCGCCGCCCGGGGCGACCTCGACGCACTGCTGGAGGTTCCGGTGCGCTCCGCCACGGGCGAACTGGTGCGCCTGCGCGACGTGGTCGACCCCATCGAGGTCCCCACCCTGACCCGCATCTATCACCGGGACGGCTATCGGTCTTCGACCATTCGGGCCAGTTTCCTGGATTCCAGCGGCCTTACCGCGCTGAGTTTCGCGCAGCGCATGGAGTCGGAACTGTTTCCCCGCTTCGAGCGCATTCCGGGGCTGTTCGTGTTCAACGGCGGCGAGGCTCTGGATACCCAGAAAACCACGGCCCGCATGGGTGTCGCGGCCGTTCTGGCGGTGGTGGGCATCGCCCTGGTGATCTGGCTGATGCTCGGCTCGCTGCTCGAGGCGCTGTTCGTAATGCTGGTGATACCGCTCGCCGTGGCCGGGGTTTTCCTGGTCTTCTTCCTGCACGGCAAGGCCATGAACATGTTCGCCATGCTCGGCGCCATCGGCCTTGCCGGCATCGTCGTCAACGGTTCCATCGTCATGGTGGACTCGATACACCGGCGCCTGAAGGAGAGTTCTGACGCCACACGGGGAGCGGCCACCGAGTCGATGATCGATGCGGTGGTGGAACGCCTGCGGCCCATCATGGTGACTACGCTGACCACCCTCGGCGGCGTGCTGCCGAGCGCCTACGGCATCGGCGGCTACGACCCGATCGTCAGCATCGTCTCGCTCGCCATCGGCTGGGGGCTCGCGGTATCCACGCTCGTCACCCTGTTCCTGGTGCCCGTTCTCTATTCCCTGGCCGGCGACCTGCGGCGCCTGGCTTCCCCCGCCGGCCGTTTACGTGTATAGATGCCCGCTTTCGCGGTTCAACCCACAAGGAGTACAACCCCATGATCAGCAGCGGCCCCATCGAAGACCGGCTCGCCATTCGCGAACTGGTGGATTCCTACAACGACGCGGTGATGCGTTCCGACGGCGACGCCTGGCAGGCGAACTGGCGCGACGACGCCGTCTGGTCGCTGCCCGGCGCGGGGCCAATCGCAGGGAAAGAGAAATTCTACCCGATCTGGCAGCAGGCCATGGCAGGCTTTTCGTTCGTCGGCTTCTTCGCCTCGGCGGGCCCGATCGTGGTGGACGGCGACACGGCCCACGGCACCTGGTACCAGCAGGAATTTCTGCATCAGAAGGACGGCGGCAAGCGGTACGTCACGGGCCGCTACGAAGACGACTACGTCAAGGTCGACGGCCGCTGGTATTTCCAGAAACGCGACTACAGCATTCTCAATTCGGAAGAGACCGACTGAATTGAAGGAGACCGACAATGAACATGCATGAACGCTTCCGCCTGGACGGCAAGGTTGCGGTAGTCACCGGCGGCGGGCGCGGCATCGGCCGCGGCATCGCGCTGGGGCTGGCCGATTGCGGGGCGGATGTGGCGGTGGTGGCCCGGCGCCTGAACGATGTGGAGGCGGTGGCGGGCGAGATCGAGGAGCGCGGCCGGCGTGGGCTGGGGCTGTCGGCGGACGTGATGGATTTCGAGTCCATTCCGAAAGTGCTCGACCGGGTGGTCGACGAGTTCGGCCGCCTCGACATCATGGTGAACAACGCCGGCGGCAATCTGGACCGCAAGAT
>JAPOON010000360.1 GCA_026713405.1 Gammaproteobacteria bacterium | reverse complement strand
GCGACCGCGCCCTGCCCTGTTTCGAACGCCGTCCGCAGCGGATGATCTGGGAAGTCGTCTGCCCTCCAGCCGCGCCGCTGCCGCCCTCGTAAGGAGTGAGCGGGGGCGGCGACGGCGAGGAATGCGTGATCGAGTGGGCCGGCGCCCGGCGCTGGTGGTCGACCCATCGTCCGGACGATGCGGTGCGGGCTTATGCCGCCGGCATCGGTGGCCGGGCGTTGCCGGCTTATGGCGGGCCGGTGCTCGACGGCGCGATCTCGGCCCGCCTGAAACGGGCCTTCGACCCCGACAACCTGCTCAACCCCGGAATCGTCGATGCAGACGCGGCTGCCTGAAAGCCTGCTCGCAACCGCCCAGGGGCGGCGGGCGGATGAGATCCTGCGCTCCTGCGTACACTGCGGCATGTGCAATGCGGTGTGCCCGACCTATCAGTTGCTGGGCGATGAGCTGGATGGGCCGCGCGGGCGCATTTATCTCATCAAGGGACTTCTCGAATCAGCCGAAGAGGATGCCGCTGGCGTGCGCACGGTGCAGACGCACCTCGACCGCTGCCTGACGTGCCGGGGCTGCGAGGTCGCCTGCCCGTCAGGGGTTCAATACGGCGAGCTGCTGGAAATCGGCCGGGAGGCGATGGAAGAGCGGGCTCGGCGCACGCCCTGGGATGCGCTGCTACGGCAGTGGCTCGGCCGGGTTGCGCCGAAACCGGAGGTGTTCGCGCACTTGGTCGTTCTTGGCCGATGGTTCAAGTGGCTGCTGCCCGGGGTGCTGGGCAAGATGCTGCCCCGGCGGGAGAAGGGGGTCGGTGGTCGGCCGGCGCCGGTGGCCGACCGCAGTTTTCGCTCCACGCGCCGCGCCTTGATGTTGCGGGGCTGCGTGCAGCGGGTCGCGACGCCGCAGGCGAACCATGCGGCGGAGAGGCTGCTGAATGCCAACGGGATCGAGGTGCTGTGGGCTGAAGATGAAAGCTGTTGCGGCGGCCTGAACCTGCATCTCGGCCAGACCGGGGCGGCGCTGGACTTCATGCGCAGGAACATCAACGCGATGCGGCCGCTGCTCGGGAAGGTTGAAGTCATCGTTTCCACGGCCAGCGGCTGCGGTGTCACCGTGAAGGATTACGGACGCCTGCTGGCCGACGACGCCGACTACGCGGCGGATGCTGCGCGGGTGGCGGCCATGACCAGCGATCTCACCGAGGTAGCCGCTCCGTTCACGGAACTGGCGGGCCGCGACAAGGGCGAAATCAGGAGGGTGGCGTGGCATGCGCCCTGCACGCTGCGCCACGGCCAGGGTGTCTCCGGCATCGTCGAGGAACTGCTGACTCGCGCGGGGTACGAACTGGTCGAAGTGCATGACGCGCATATCTGCTGCGGTTCCGCCGGCACCTATTCGCTGCTGCAGAGGCGGTTGGCGGGGCAACTCAGGGACAACAAGCTTGCCAACCTGATGTCCGGCGGGCCCGATGCCATTGTCACGGCCAACGTCGGCTGCCAGACGCACCTCGCCGCCACCGCCCGGGTGCCGGTGCTGCACTGGGCCGAGTTGTTGGCGGAGCCCTCAGCCCTGGAGCGCGAGGGGCTACTCCCCGGATAAAACAGCCCTTGGCCGGGGAGCGCGAGAGCGCGCCCCGCGATCAGGCGGCCGGGGTGGCTTGTTCCCGAAACAGCGTCCGAGTTTTCGCAGCAGTCGGTAGTGAACAGGCAACACGCCAGAACTCAATGAAGCGGCTTGGGGCAACGTGCGGGCCAGCCGCATGCAATTGGCGTAGTCTGTCAGCGGAAGCCCGCAATTGGCGGGCTTCGGTCTGTTTCGGGAGATGGCTGTGGAAAACGTGCACGATGAGCGGGTAGAAGGCCGGCACTACGGGTTCCTGACGTTCCTGACGCTGCTGAACGTCATGAACTTCGTCGACCGCCAGTTGCTTGCCAGCTTCGCCAACTTCATCGTTCCCGACCTGGGGCTCACCAACACCGAATTCGGCCTGCTGACGGGCATGGTCTTCATCGTCTTCTACTCGACGATGGGCGTGTTCATGGGCGCCTTGGCCGACATGGTGAACCGGACGCGCCTGATCGCGGCGGGGCTTGCTCTGTGGAGCGCCCTGACGGCGCTGTCCGGGGCGGCCCGGGGGTTCTGGACCCTGGCCGCGCCGCGCATGTTCATTGGCGTTGGCGAATCGATCATGCCGCCCACCTCCATGTCGCTGCTCGCCGACCGGTTCCCGGCCAGCCGGCTCGGATTCGCCTCGGGCTTCTACTATATGGGCGTGCCCATCGGCGTCGGCGCCAGCCTCCTGATCGTCGGGTACCTGGGCCCCGCCATCGGCTGGCGCAATTGCTTCTATCTGCTGGGCCGCATCGGCGTGGTGCTGGCCGTGGTGATGCTCTGCGTCAGGGAAACGCCCCGCCGCCACGTTGTCGCCGTCACCGCCTCCGCCGCGACGCAGCCCTCGTTCGGCGAGATCATCCGCACGCTCGGCTTCGCGCTCAGGAACTGCCCGGCGCTGGTTCTGACCATCAGCGGCGGCATCGCCACCCACTTCATTCTGGGCGCGGCCGCTTACGACCAGCTCTGGCTCGTGCAGGAAAGGGGGTTCGAGCGGGCCCACATCGCCCAGTTGACCGGCTGGATCGGCCTGGCGGGCGGTGTGCTCGGCAACCTGTTCGGCGGCATCGGCGGCGACCGCTTCCTGCAGCGCACCGGCATGGGCCGGCCCATGTTCCTGTTCTGGATCACGATCGTGCTGGCGCCGTTCTCGCTCGGCTATCGCATCGCCGACCCCGACAGCGCCTGGTTCTGGCTGGGGATCTTTTTCGGCTTCTTTCAGTTGGGCTGCTTCTTCGGCCCTACCTTCTCGACAGTGCAGGAACTGGTGCCGCCGAACATCCGGGCAACGGTGGTGGCCTTCTACATTCTCCTGCTCAACTTTGTGGGCCTCGGCATCGGCATCACCGCCGGCGGCATCGCCATCGACTGGCTGATTGACCTCAAGGTCGACGAACCCTATACGCGGACGCTGCTGGCGTTCACGCTGCTGTCGCTGGCCGGGGCGCCGCTGTACTACTTCGCCGGGCGGCGCTACGAAAGCGACCGGCAGCGCCTGCTGGCCGCGGTGGAGGCGTGGCGCAACCGGTGATGCGTCCTGAATCGGTGGGTGATAATGTGATTGGGATGCTGACGTGGAATGAGCAAACCAGGTGTTTTATAGGGGTTCGGAGAGTCGCCCAAAGTTCTCTTAACCGTTTGATAAACAAATACTTTTTGG
>JAPOON010000359.1 GCA_026713405.1 Gammaproteobacteria bacterium | reverse complement strand
GTGGGCGACGGAGCGATTCGAGTGGGGCCGCTCGCGTGACCTCGCGAGGTGTTGGCCGCCGGCCGATACCCGACTGCCGTCGATGATTCTGTCTTGTTCGTCCACGCCGACGCAGAAGCCGTCCATGTCGTAGTCTCCGTTGGCGTACAGGCCCGGCATCTCCGCCGTCTCGCCCCCGGCAAGGGCGCATCCCGCCTCGCGGCAACCGCCGGCGACACCCGCGATGACCTGCTCCGCCACATCCACGTCGAGCCGCCCGGTGGCGTAGTAGTCGAGGAACAGGAAGGGTTCGGCGCCGGTAACGAGTACGTCGTTGACGCACATCGCCACCAGGTCCTGACCGATGGTTTCGTGGTTGTCGTAGTCGAGGGCGAGCTTTAACTTGGTGCCGATGCCGTCCGTGGCGGTGGCGAGCACGGGGCGCGCATAGCCGGCGGGAATTTCGGTCAGGGCGGCGAACCCGCCCACCCCCTGCATTGTTTCGGGCCGGTAGGTTGACTTGCACGCTGCGGAAATGCGCGTTACGAGTTCATTGCCCGCGTCGACATCGACGCCAGCTTCTCGATACGTCAGGCCCATGGCGGCAGTATAGCGTGGAAGCAGCGGCCGTGCGTGAAGTTATGCAGAAAATTTGCACGTATTTGTGCGGGAGCGGTGGATGATTCGGTTAAACTCCGGCACTTGCCAGACAGGAGCGATACGGGCGATGTGCCATCCCGGTGAGAAAGCAGCCGACGGGCGTGAAGTCGACTCGCGTGACGGCCTTGGTGGCGATTAGCGGGTCTCATCCGATCACCCGTGCGATGGCCGCGCGAGGCATGGCGAGCTTCGTCCTGGTGCTGGCCGGGGTTCTGGCGCCGGTAAATTCGGCCGTGGCCGTTCCGGTGCATTGGCTCTACGACGTGGATGTGCCCGTCGAAGGGCGTACCGCCGCCGCCCGGCTGGCGGTGTCGGGCGCGGCGCTTGCTGAGGTGCTCTCGCGGGTCAGCGGGCTGGCGCATGTTCCCCGCAATGCCAAGGTGGTGGAGGCGCTCGGCCGGCCCGAGGCCTACTACAACCGCTTCGTGTTCCTGGACAACGATGAACTGCGCATTCAGTTTACGCCGGGGGCGATTCTGCAGCTGATGGACGAGGCCCGGTTGCCCGTCTGGTCGGCCAATCGACCGCAAGCCATCGTCTGGCTGGTGGTCCAGCGCAGCGGTGTCCGGCAGATCGTCGACGGTGAACACCCGCTGGCTGCGACGCTGTCGGAGCGGGCGCGTCAGCGGGGTTTGATACTGAAGCTGCCGCTCATGGATCTCGAGGACCGGATGCGGGTTCAGCCCGCGGTGGTCCGGGGTCGGCTGTTCTCGCCCCTCGACAAGGCATCGAGGCGTTACGGCGCCGATGTAATCCTGGCGGGGCAGGTGCAGGAGCGGCTCTGCGCATCCGAGTTGCCGGCAGACGTCGACCTGAAGTCTCCGGCCGGCCCGGAGCCGCCGGCCGATCCGGAATTCACCGGCGAATTCGCGGAGTCCTCGACCGGACTGGCGTCGGCCCGCCCCGGGCCGGAGATCAGCGTCGAGCCGGACGGAACGTCAACGGGCGTGGTACCAACGCAGGGCAGCCTGGCCGACAGTTCCAATTCCGATCCGAACCCCGATACGCCGTCGGGGGAGGGTCCGGTTCCGGGCCTTGATTCAGTTACAGGTCTTGAATCGCCGGTCGCCGAAACGCCGCGGGTCTGCGAGCCGGCCGGCGGTCTGTTCTACTCGGGGTCGCTGCAGGCCTGGATGGACGGCGAGGAGTTCGCAACCGAATTCGCGGTTTCCGACTTCGTGCAGGCCGGGTTGATGACGGCCGACTTTCTCGCCGATGAACTCGCCGGCCGGTTCGCGGTGCTTGCGCGTCAACCGAACAGGGTCGGCCTCACCATAGTGGGCATCGATTCCCCCGTTGGATATGGACGGCTGTTGGGATACCTTGACGACCTGGAGTTCGTGTCCTCGGTAGACGTGTCGGCCGTGGAGGCCGACCGGCTCGAGATTACCCTGCACACGAGGGCGGGTCTTGAGCAACTGGTGGAACTGTTCGAAAGTGACGGGCGGATTCGCCCCGACCCGGAGAACGAGGCCGTGCTGATCTGGCGGGGCCCATGAACGCACACGCGGCCTTTCGCGACACAGCCATGAGAATTATCGCGACGACACCTGAAGGTCATGATCCGGCATGCACGGCACCGCGCGATCGGACTCCTGCCTGCATGGCGGGCTGGCGTCGTCCCGTGAAGGCGCCGACATAGCCATGCGCTGGTCGCTGTTACCAAACCTGATCACGAGCCTGCGCATGCTGCTGGTGGTTCCGGCGGGCTGGTTGCTGTGGCAGGGCCGCTACCCGGAGGCCCTCGTTGTGGTGGGTGTGGCCGGCGCGTCCGATGCGCTGGACGGGGAACTTGCCCGGCGATTCAGTTGGCGCACGGCCTTCGGCTCCATGCTGGACCCCATCGCCGACAAACTGCTGGCGCTGGTGGTGTTCGTCATCTTCACCGTTCAGGGCCATATCCCCGTCTGGCTTCTTGTGGTGGTGATCGCCCGCGACGCGATCATCCTCGGCGGCGCCGGCGTTTACTGGCTGATGTTCCGGGAAATCGAAATGGCGCCGACCCTGGCGAGCAAGGCGAATACGGCTCTCCAGATCGTCATGCTGCTGCTGCTGTTGCTGGGTTTGTGCGGGTTCGGCGCATTGAGCGGCCTGGCGCTGTTGATCGTGGATCCCTGGAGTTTCTATCTCCTGGCCATATTGGGTATCGGGTCCGGCATCGAGTATGCGGTCACCTGGGCCCTGAAAGCGTGGCGCGACAGTCATCGGCCGAATCCCTGAATGAAGACCGCGGTGTTCACGGGCGGCGGCACCGCCGGCCATGTATTGCCGGCCGTGCCCGTGATGCGGGCATTGCAGCAGCGAGGGGTCGAAGTCGTCTTCATCGGCAGTGCGGACGGGTTTGAAAAGCAGTATCTCGAGGGCCTGGAGGACGTTCGTTTTTTCGGTATCGCATCGGGCAAGTTGCGTCGCTACTGGTCCTGGCAGAACCTGACGGACGTGGTCCGCGTGCTGCGCGGCCTCTGGCAGAGCCTGAGGCTGCTCGGCCGTATCCGGCCCGGCGTTGTCTTCTCGAAAGGCGGGTATCTGAGTTTTCCGGTGGTTCTTGCCGGGTGGATGCGCCGAATTCCCATCGTTGCCCACGAATCCGACTTCTCGCCCGGGCTCGCCAATCGGCTCCCCATGCCCCTTCTCCCTGTGCTGGGGGCCAGGTTCCCCCTGTCACCGCCGGGGGCGCTGCGGGGC
>JAPOON010000358.1 GCA_026713405.1 Gammaproteobacteria bacterium | reverse complement strand
CGCAGATTGCGGAAACGGCGGCCTTGGGCATCAACGATCAATGCGGGTCTCGCTACGCGATACAACCGGTACAGTATGCCCGTTACCGCGAGAGAGGGCGAGTACAGGCCGCCAGGTCCGGGAGGCGTTCACGGACTGGATGTGGCCTTCCGGCCGGCGGTGAGGCAGGCTCCGCGCAGCCCCGCATCACCAGCGATTCCGCTCCTCCAGTGCATCGCAAAGGCGCGTGACGAACCCATTCACCCAGAACACGCGGTTTGAGCCTTTCACCAGCACCCGGTCTCCGGCCCGCAATTCACCGACCAGGGCTTCCAGCAGGGCGTCGTCGGCCCTGCTGCACCACAACCACTGTTGGCGGGTTTGCAGGCGCTCGAACAGGGGCGTTGTGCCATCTCCCACTGCGACAACCCGGTCGAGTCGCTCACACCAGGATGCCAGGCCGGCGTGGTAGGAGGGGCCTTCCTCACCCAGCTCCAGCATTTCACCCAGTATCGCCACCTTGCGCCCCGATTCGCCGCCCAGTTGTTCGAGTGCGGCCTTCATGCTTTCCGGATTGGCGTTGTAGCTGTCGTCCACGAGCGTGACGCCGCCGGCGACGGTGACGTTGCCGCGGCCGGCCGGTATGAGGCTCTCCGGCAGGTCGAGCGCCGGTTCGAGGTCCCGTTCGAGGGCGGACAGCACGCCAAGCACGGCACCGATGAGCCGGGCGCGATGCAGTCCTCCGCCGGGCACCCTGGCGCTCAGAGCACGTCCGTCGAGCCGGAACTCCGCACGCCCGCCATCCTCGCCGAGCAGGCGGACCCGGCAATCCCGGCCGGCGCCGAAGGTGATTGTTCGCAGATCGGACGGCAGTCCGCCCAGCGCGACAGATTCGTAAACCACCAGATGACCTTGTTTTTCCAACCCTTTGTGAATGCTGAGTTTTTCCTTGCGAAGCTCGTTGGCATCCGCAAAGAACTCGGCATGGGCGGGGTGAACGTTCAGCACCACGGCAACCGTCGGGCGCACCAGCTCCGACAGCGGGGCGATCTCTCCCGGGTGATTGGTGCCGATTTCGTAGACGGCAGTGGCCGTATCCACGGGTGTTCTGGCCAGCGACAGGGGAACGCCGAGATGGTTGTTCAGGCTGCCGCCGGTGGTAAAGGCGTCCAGCGCAGCTGCGAGAAACGCCTTGGCGGTGGTCTTGCCGCTGCTGCCGGTGACCGCAACGATGTCGCCGGTCAGCGCGGCGCGGCGCGCTCGGCCGATGTCCCAGAGACCGTCCAGCGTATCGCGGGCCTGCAACAGCGGCAGGTCGGATTCCACGCTGCGGTGTACCAGCGCCGCGGTTGCGCCGTTGCTCGCTGCATGCGGCACGAAGTCATGGCCATCGCGCTCGGAGCGGCTGCTCGCGTTGAAGCGTGGACCGGGGTCGCCGGGCAATGCGACGAACAGGTCTCCCGGGTTCGTCGCCCGCGAATCGATGGTGACGCCATCGATGTCCGGCCCGTCTGCCGGCGCCAGCCCGATCGCGCTACACAGTTCCGGCCAGCGCCACAGGGGTTCGTTCAAAGTGCGCGTTCCTGTCGGAAAAATCTCTCCCGAACTTCATCACAGGCAGCTTTTCCGCTCAAGCGGGTTCGAGGCCAGGGCGAAGCCAAATCGAATTGACCCCATGTTATGCTCGCCCGCCATGGGGCGCCTCGCAAGACACGAAGTCGAGGCGCCGCTTGTCAATGGTGGCGGGCCATGCCCGTCGGCGATGCCCTGTCAATAACCCGCGGGGGCGTCCCGTAACGATCGAAACCTGTGGAATAGGAAGTTGGTTCCATGAGCAAGCCAAGCAAACTGGGTCGCCTGGGCGCGTTTCTTACCCGAGTCCGGAATTTCGTGCTGAACGCGCTGTTCGTCGTTCTG
>JAPOON010000357.1 GCA_026713405.1 Gammaproteobacteria bacterium | reverse complement strand
CGACGACGGCGAAGCTCAGCGCGTAGGTGAGTGCATCGCCCAGGTTGTCCAGGGTTCCGGACAGCAGCGCGGAAGAGCCGCTCAGCACCGAGCCGGTCACCATCACCGCGAAGGTGACGACATTTATGCTGAATACCCAGGTCAGCACCCGGCGTTGCCGGTGCTCAAGACCGGCGATGTCGAGGGTGTTGCTGCAGCAGGGGTCCGGCATCAGGGCATCGTTCATCCCTTCAGAGATTTTCCCGGTAGTCGGCCTCGACCATGCTGTCGATGGCTGTAGCGACTTCCTCGGGCTCGTTTCTCTGGGCGGCGAACATCCGGCCGAACGAAACCCGGTGCCGCTCGCCCCAGGTGTCCGGTTGCCAGAGCCGGGAGCGCATGAAGGCCTTCGCGCAGTGGAAGAAGACCTCCTGAACGTCGACCCGAATCGCCAGCACCGCCGCACGGCCGCGGGCCGCCAGCCGTTCAAGAAGTTCCGGGTCGGCGGTAAGGGTCGCCTGCCCGTTGATGCGCAGTGTCTCGGGTGTACCGGGAATCATGAACAGGACGCCGACATGGGGATTGGCAAGGATATTCTGGTGCCCGTAGACGAGCCGGTTCCCCGGCCGGTCTGGAATAACCAGCGTCCTGTCGTCGACAACCTCGACAAAGCCGGGGGCGTCCCCCTTGGGCGAGGCGTCCTGACGGCCCGTGGCGTCGGCCGTTGACAGCACCAGGAAAGGTGAGCGGGCGATAAAGTCGACCGCGAAATCGTTCAGACGCGGCTGGTTCTTCTCGGCCAGCCCCGGAATCTCGGCGCCGACAACGGCACGCAGTTCATCGACCGTACGGATGGTTTCCACATCTGGCTCCGTCAATGGGGCCGAACTTCCAGCCCGGTGCGGGCAGACATTAGTGCAATTCAATCGAGTTTTACAGGCTCGACTCTTTCCGCGACGCTGTTGCCGGTCACCCGCGATGTCTCCAACGGAGGTCGATGCCGATCGCCGATGCTGCCTTCCTTGGCGCTGCACACACGCGGGGCGGATCGGCATACCAATCGCCGGTGGCTTCGAGATCCGCAATCGCGGTCTCAGCAAAACGAATGGAGACCTTGGGCGCTCCGTCAGGCCAGGCCCAGGCGGGCTTTGACCTCCTCCAGGGATGATTCTCGTCCCGACTCGAGGTCCGCCAGTCCGGCGATAACCGACTGCATGAAAGACCGTTCCTCTTCTGCGGTCTCGTAGTCGGTGACGGACTGTACGACAGCGACACCGCGGCCGCGTCTGGTAAGCAGAACAGGACGGTGCGCGGTTGCCACGTGCTCGATCACGCGGCCCGGATTCAGTTTCAGGTCCGTGATGGGGACCACGTCCTCCGAAAACTTCGTTCCCATAGTTGAATCTCGACTAGCCATTGAATGATCTGATAATAGTTCCTGTAGACAGGTCAAATCATGTTCGCCCCACGCAAGTTTGGCGCCCTCCGATTCTCGCAACCGCGATGGCGACTACCTGGCGATTACATAGTGACCCACAACCTGAGAGACTTTTCGCTTGCAATCGAGTTTGGAATAACAGTCGCCGCGTCGAGTGACGACTCGAGGAGACTACGAACATGAGCGAAACTGCCCGTTACAAGT
>JAPOON010000356.1 GCA_026713405.1 Gammaproteobacteria bacterium | reverse complement strand
GACTGGGCATCACCGTCTATCGTCCAGGAGGCATTGAAGATCTTGTGCCGGCAGTGCTCGGAGTTCGCCTGGGCGAACATCATGAGTTCCACATCGCTCGGGTCGCGGCCCAGTTCCGCGAACGCGTCGGCCAGGTAATCGATCTCATCCTCCGACAGCGCAAGCCCCAGGTCCCTGTTCGCCTTCCGTAGCGCCCCGGCGCCACCCGCCAGAACGGGCACGCTGGCGAAGGGCTGCGGCGCCAGGGTGGCAAAAACGGACTCGAAGTCGTTTTCGTTGACAACGCACTCGGTCATGCGATCGTGCAGCGCAGCCGCGGCCGCTTCGTCGAGCGGCGCCGTGGAGAACCAGCGCACGCCCCGCTCCACCCGGATCACCCGTTCGAGGTCGCAGATGTGAAAGATGTCGGTGGCCTTGCTCGACCAGGGCGAAATGGTGCCCGCGCGCGGCACCACCGTCAGCCGCAACTCGCCTTCCCGCTCGGGCAGATCGAGTTCCGGGCCGTAGCGCAGCAGTGCCTCCGCCCGCTCACGCTCGGCAGGCCCGAGGGGCTCTTCGACCTTGAGGAGATGGACAAATTCCGCGTAAAGGCCGCCGGCACCCAGCCCTTCGCCAAGCTTCTCCAGGCGGAATTTCGACAGCGCGGGCGGCCCCGCAAGCACCAGCAACTCGGCCATCAGATCTCTTGTTTGCGGAAAACGGTTGTCAAGTCATTCACGTCTGCACCCGGCGGCCGGCGCCTGGCCGGGCATGCGGCACCGCATGGTCAGCGCCTCTCCCGAAAAAACCGTTGCATCAACGACGCACACTCCTCCGCCAGCACGCCCTCGCGCACATCGACCCGGTGATTGTGCGCCGGGGTTTCCAGGGCCCGGCCATGGCTGATCACGGCACCGGTGCGAGGCTCGCGCGCACCGAACACCAGCCGCTTTACGCGGGCATGTACCAATGCCCCCGCGCACATCAGGCACGGCTCCAGGGTCACGTACAGCGTGGTGCCGGGCAACCGGTAGTTGCCGAGCCGGGCCGCGGCTTCGCGCAGGGCGATGATCTCCGCGTGAGCCGTGGGATCGGAACTGCCGATCACCCGGTTGCTGCCCTGCCCGACCAGTTCATCCCCGCTGCCGTCGTCGCGGACAAGCACGGCGCCGACCGGCACCTCTCCGCGGCGAGCGGCGTGCTCGGCCAGTGCCAGCGCCTGGCGCATCCAATCGGCATCGGGCGCGTCGATTGTGCCGCTCACCTACACACCACAGAAGCAACGCATTTTACCCGTTTTGACGACCGATTAGCTGAAATGATGCCCGCCTTCCGCACGATTCTGGTAACTCCGGCAACCTCTGGGTACATTCCGTGACGTGCAGGATGAACCCGGGTAACGGCGGCTCGCCGGAACGGGCAGGGAATTCGCCAACGGGCACGAAATAAAGTCAGGAGGAAAAAACCATGGGTGACAGAACAGAAAAAGGACGTGCTCTGATGGGCAGGCTGTTTGCGGGGGCTGTGGGAGGCGGCCGCTTGCCGAAGCGGCTGCTCGACTACACCACCGAGCACCTGTTCGGCGATGTCTGGCAACAGGACGATCTGACCTTGCAGGAACGGTCCCTGACCACCTGCACCGTACTGATCGCCCTCGGACGCGAGCCGGAACAGCGCCTGCATTTCGTCGCAGCCCGAAACCTGGGGGTGCCGCGAGAAAAGCTCGAAGCCGTGATCACCCACGCGGCGCACTACGCGGGCTGGCCCGTGGCGGCGAGCGCTTCGCGCGTACTGGAGGAGGTGTGGCCGGAGTGATCGGCGACCACCAGGCAACGCGTTTCAGCCTGACGAAGTCCTGATTCACGGGCGAGATTGCCGAATCGACTGGATTCGAACCCGTGTACCGCTTGCTCGCGGGGCCGGGAATTTGCCCGATTGGCCTCACCGCATCAGCGGCGCAATCGCAGCGGCGACTCTCTCGGTGTTGTCGTCGTTGAGGCCCGCGAGGTTGACGCGGCTGTCGCCGACTACGTAGATGTGATGTCGATCCCGCAGGCGTTGCACCGCGTCGGCGTCGATGCCGAGCAGTGCGAACATGCCCCGTTGCGACTCGATCCACGAGCAGTCCAGGTCTGGCCGCACGTGCGCCAGGCCGGAGGCGAGGCGCTTGCGCGCATGCCGGAGACGGCCGGCCATGGCCGCAACCTCGCACCGCCATTCCTCCCTGAGCACCGGGTCGGCCAGCACCCGACCGACGATGAGCCCCCCATGGGCCGGGGGCATGGAGTAACTGTGCCGGGTGATGCGGCCGACCTGGCTTGCCACCGCCCTGCAGGCGGCGGCGTCCCGCGTCAACCACAGCAGGGCGCCGGTGCGTTCCCGGTACAGGCCGAAGTTTTTCGAGCACGATGCGGCAACCAGGACTTCCGGCAGCCGCGCCAACGCCGCGCGCACGCAGGCGGCATCGGCATCCGGGTCGGCGCCCATCCCCTGGTAGGCCATGTCGAAAAAGGGAATGAGCGAACGGCGTTCGAGGATGTCGACGATGGCTTGCCACTCCGCCCCGGACGGGTCCGCGCCCGTCGGGTTGTGGCAGGCGGCCTGCAACACCACCAGGCTGCCCTCGGGGGCGCGCTCGAGGCAATCCGCCATGGCCTGCCATTCCAGGCAGTGCCGCACCGGATCGTAATAGGGATGCGTTTCGATGGGCACACCCGCGCCGGAGATCAGGTTGAAGTGGTTGGGCCAGGTCGGGCTGCTGACGTAGGCGGGCTTGCCGGGTTGGGCCAGGGCGAACAGATCCGCCCCGACCCGCAAGGCGCCGCATCCGCCGGGTGTCAGCGCGATGCCGAGGCGGTCCCCCAGGGCGGGCAGTTCCGGCCCCACCACCAGATCGCGCATCGGTTCGAGAAATTCCCGGGGCCCCAGAACCGGGAGATAAGCCTTGCTCGCCTGCTCTCGAACGATTGCCGCTTCGGCCCGGGCCACGGCCGTCATGACCGGCGTATGGCCGTCGTCGTCCTTGTAGACGCCCACGGTCAGGTCGACCTTGTCTTCGGCCGGGTCTGCCTGAAACTCGGCCATGAGTCCGAGAATGGAATCGCTTGGGACCGTGTCCAGAGTGGAGAACGCCATCAGCCCGCCCTTCGGGTTGTGCGACAGTCCCGGCCGAGCGCCGGGAGACAATTCATTCAGATGGTACCGAACAAGCCGGCATGTTTCCGCCCCGCAGAGCCGGCGCCGCACTCCGGGGCGGTTGCATGGCGGCGAAATACGCACAGACAGCGGCGCACTCGGTCACCGTGGAGTCGACGTGGCGCGCGTGGACTTCTCAGACCCTGAAAACTACCGGGTACTGCTCGCTGTCGAGGGGGTCTCCGTCGGCCAGAAGACCGTTGCGCAGGCCCTTGTTGGTGCCGGGCCGCGATGAGTACGTGACATCGTCGCCGGTATAGCGGGCAGTGTAGCCCCGCCGGCGAACCGCCTCGCTGCAGTTGCCGCCCGCGCCGTGCAACACCAGCCCGTGAAAGGCATAGACATCGCCGGGATCGAGGTCGAAGCTGAAGATATCGTAGGCATGCCTTTCCCGCTCGATGTCCGGGGCGGGTTCGTAATCCGAATTGAGTTC
>JAPOON010000355.1 GCA_026713405.1 Gammaproteobacteria bacterium | reverse complement strand
TCCTGCTTGATCAGGCTCTGTTCCAGCAACAGCGCTTCCGTCTCGCTGTTGGTCACCGTGATTTCGATGTCACGAATCCTGGCGACCAGCGCCATCGTCTTGCTCGCAAGCCCCGAAGCCCGGAAATAGCTGGTTACCCGGGGCCTGAGGTTGCGCGCCTTGCCTACATAGAGCGCCTTGCCCGCCTCATCGAGCATGCGGTACACGCCGGGCTTCCTGGGCAGGCTGGCAAGGAAAGCTTCCGGGTCGAATGCGGGCGTCGCGCTGGCAGCTTGCATGGCTGCACTATAGCGCGAAATTCTCTCGGTCGAATGCGCCCCCGCCGGTCCCGTCCGGGTGAGTCAGGCCAACTCGTTGGAACTGGAGGTCAACGGCTCAATCTGTGTCATGCCGTGGCGAACGGCGAGAAGAACCAGCTCGACATCGCCCGACACCTTCAGTTTCTCGAAGATGCGGTACCTGTAACTGTTGACGGTTTTTGGCGACAAATGCAGGTCGGCCGAAATCTCACTGACTTTGCGGCAGTTGATGATCATCAGCATGATCTGCATTTCACGCCCCGAGAGCAGGTCGAAGGGCGAGTCGGGATACGCGTCGAAGGCTTTTTCAGCGAGTTGCCGGGCAACATCGGCACACAGGTATCGTTTACCCAAATAGACCCTGCGGATTGCCGCGTGCAATTCGTCGGGGGCAACGCCCTTGGTGAGATAGCCGGAAGCGCCGGCCTTCAGGGCCTGCATTGGAAACGGATTGGAGGTGCAGGCTGTCAGGGCGATGATCTTGATGTGCCGGTCGATGCGGCGGATGCGCGAAATTGCCTCCAGCCCGCCGATGCCCGGCATCAGAATATCCATCAGAACGACATGGGGTCTCAGCTTGCGGGCCTCACAGACTCCCTGCTCGGCGCCCTCTGCCTCACCGACGACCTTGAAACCCTTTCTTTCGGGCAGCATCTTGGCGACCCCCAGGCGAAACAGACGATGGTCGTCGACCAGGAGGATGTTGATCATTGCCACTCCAATTCAGGCGCCTTCCCGTTCTACCGAACCTTAGCAGCGCCCCCCCATCACACAACGCCCCGAAGTCGATTTCCGTGTTCCATTAATGAAATATCGACCTTTTGATAGCCTAGTAATGTCACCCTGCGAACCCGACCCAAACGGTTAGTCCGCTCAGAAGGCCGGAAGTTCAGTTTGCGCTCGCCCGAGAATCAGGGCGTGAACGTCTTCCGTGCCTTCATAGGTATTCACGGTCTCCAGGTTCATGACGTGACGAATGACGTGATACTCGTCGGAAATACCGTTGGCGCCGTGCATGTCCCGGGACGTTCGCGCAATGTCGAGCGCCTTCCTGCAGTTGTTGCGCTTGAGCATCGAAATGCTTTCCACGGCCAGGCGCCCTTCGTCGAGCAGCCGGCCGGCGCGGATGCACCCCTGCAGCCCGAGGGCGACTTCGGTGAGCATGTCGGACAGCTTCTTCTGAACGAGTTGATTCGCCGCCAGGGGCTTGCCGAACTGGCTGCGCTCCAGCGTGTACGTACGCGCCGCATGCCAGCAGAATTCGGCCGCGCCCATGGAGCCCCAGGAGATGCCGTAACGCGCCCGGTTCAGGCATCCGAAGGGCCCGCCCAGGCCCTTCGCTCCGGGCAGCAGGTTCTCGTCGGGTACGAAGACATCGTCGAGAACAATCTGCCCGGTCACCGATGCACGCAGGCTCATCTTGCCGACAATCTTCGGTGTGCTGAGCCCGGCAGATTCCCGCTCCACGATGAAGCCCCGAATGATGCCGTCGAGCTTTGCCCAGCCCACGCGGATGTCGGCGATTGGCGAGTTGGTGATCCGGGTCTTGGCGCCGTTGAGCACGAGCCCCCCATCGACGGCCTCGGCACGGGTCGCCATGCTGCCGGGGTCCGAGCCGTGGTCCGGTTCCGTCAGGCCGAAGCACCCTACCCATTCGCCGGTAGCGAGC
>JAPOON010000354.1 GCA_026713405.1 Gammaproteobacteria bacterium | reverse complement strand
TGCGCGAGCGGGTCCGCCTTTCCCCGCAGGCGGGGCCGGCGAGCGTGGCGTGGCGCCCTCGCCTGCGCGATGCGTGGGGGCCTTGGCGGGGGCGGGCGGTGGCAGCAGCCCTTGCGGTCGTTGCGGCCATAGCTGTCGTGCTGTCGGTGAACTCCGCGGGGGTGCCTCTTGGCGAACCGGGGGGTGGAACCGCCGCGGGGCCGCTGCCTGGCGAAACCGGGGGCCAGACGCTGCAAGGCGGGACATCACAGGCAGAATTCGATCGCTTGAACGCCTATATGCTTCACCATGTCCAGCATCGGGCAATGCACCGTCCCGGAGTGTCCTCATTCACCAAGGTCGTCACCTACGCGGCGGCGGATACACCATGACAATCGGGCGTCGCACCAGCCCTCGGGGGGAAGCCGCGGCCGTCCGGGTTGCCTGCACACGCTGCCTCGGGAATTTCGCCTGGTGGGTGCCTCTGCTGGTTTTCGCCTGCAACGCGGCGATCGGTGCCACAGAACCGAAGGCGTGGCTCGACGACATGAACCGGGCTCTTTCCGAACTCGACTACGACGGTGTGTTCAGCTACTACACCGGCCGCGACATGGCCGCCCTGCGGGTGGTGCACATGGTGATCGATGGCGAGCGTCGCGAGCGGCTGGCTTATCTGAACGGCCCGCACCGGGAAATCATACGAAGAGGCGACAATGCAGTATGCATTCTGTCCCCGGACGACGCATTCGTGGAACTGGCGGGCAGCATGCCCCCCGGGCCCTTGACGTTCGCCTACTCGGGAACTTTCGACAGCATTTCGAACCAGTACGACGTTGCCCGGTCGGGCGCCGGCCGAATCGCTGGACGCGCGGCGGAGCGAATCTCGGTGACACCCTGGGACGAGGACCGTTACGGTTACAGGCTCTGGCTGGATCAGGAAAACGGGCTGATGCTTCGATCGGAGTTGATCGGTACGAATGGCGAGAAACTCGAAGTCTTTCAGTTTACCTCCATTGCTTTCGGCAGGGATGTCAGCCCCACGGCCCTGCAGCCGAGCGGGGACGCGATCCTGCGCACCTTGCATCTCGAGTCGGCAAAGGCCATGCCCGCACAATCGACGCAGCTGCCGCTAAGGTGGCACACCGGGTGGATCCCGGCCGGATTTTCGATGGCAGCAGCCGAAGTCCTGCAATCCCCGGCCCGGCCCAAGCCCGTGGAAACCGTAATGTACAGTGACGGTCTGGCTTCGTTTTCCGTGTTCGTGGAAGACCGGCCCGATGCGGTCGAGTTGCACGGGGCAGTGCGGCACGGCGCCACCGTGGCGGTGAGTGACCAGGTACCCGCTCCCGGGGGGCAATGGGCGCTGGTTACCCTGGTCGGGGAGGTGCCGGAGGCGACCGCCCGGCGGATTGCGGCCTCGGTTGCATACGGAGCGGATTTCTGAAGCCGGATGATGCGTCCCGATGTGCCGGCTGCCGGGGCTGTGCGATCGGAGCAGCCGCGCAGACCTTGACGGTATCGGTCAGAAGCCTGAATCTGGCTTCCGGCATCTATCTTGGCATTCCTCTTGCGGTACTGGTTGCCGGCGGCTGGCTTGCCGATACACTGGCGGCTGGCCGGGCGTGGTGGGCGATCCTGTTTTTTCTGGTTGCTTGCGGCGCGGTCGCCCGGGTGGGTTCCCGTGTGGACTCCTGGTTGCTGAAGAATACGAATTGAGGGCACTCGCATGAAAGCGCCTTGGGTTGTGATTCTGGGTCTGGCGCTGTCGGGCACGGCGGCGCAGGCGTCCCAACTGCCAGACTTTACGGAACTGGTGGAAGCGCATTCCGGCTCGGTTGTGAACATCAGTACAGAGCGCCGCGTGCAGCAGCAGTCGCGGCGTCCCGAGGAACTCGATGACCTGTTTCGGCGTTTTTTCCCGGGTCCGGGCATTCCTGCGCCCAACGTGCCGCGTCAGTCCCAGGGTTCCGGATTCATCGTCACGAGCGACGGGTACATATTGACGAACAATCACGTCGTCGGGCAGGCCGACGAGGTGGTGGTGCGCCTGAGCGACCGCCGCGAACTCGACGCCACGGTGGTCGGCGCCGACCCCGGGTCGGACCTGGCGCTTCTGAAGGTGGCGGCGGAGGACCTGAAACCCGTGACCATCGGCAGCAGCGCAGACCTCAGGGTCGGCGAATGGGTTCTCGCCATCGGTTCGCCGTTCGGGTTCGAGTACTCCGTGACCGCGGGCATCGTCAGCGGCAAGGGCCGTAGCCTGCGCAACGAGAACTATGTTCCTTTCATCCAGTCGGACGTTGCCATCAACCCCGGCAACTCCGGGGGCCCCCTGTTCAATCTCGACGGCGAAGTCGTGGGCATCAACTCGCAGATCTATTCCAATTCAGGCGGTTACATGGGCATGTCGTTTGCCGTTCCCATCGACGTGGCCATGGAAGTCGCGGATCAGCTGAAAGCCTCCGGGCGGGTTTCCAGGGGGTGGCTTGGTGTGGAGATTCAGCAGGTCAATCGCGAACTGGCCGAAAGCTTCGGGCTCGAACAGCCCCAGGGAGCGCTCATTACCCGGGTCTTTCCGGGCAGCCCCGGCGAAGAGGGCGGGTTGCTGGCCGGGGATATCATCACCGATTTCAACGGCCAGGGCATCGATCGTCATGAGGAACTGCCCCACTACGTAGGCCGCGCCGCCCCGGGCAGCGAAGCACGCATCGGGCTGGTGCGGGAGGGCGAGAAGATCACCCTCGAACTCGAGATCGGCGAGTTGCCCGACGACTCGCTGGCGCAACGCGGGCAGCCGGGGTCCGAGCCCTCGGAACTGGGCCTGGTGGTTAAAGCGCTGCCGGAAGCGACGCGCGAGCGCCTGGAACTGGACGGCGGCGTGGTGGTGGTGCGTTCCGAAGGGCCGTCGGCGGCAGCCGGCATCCAGGAGCGGGATATCATTACAAGGCTCGACAACAAGCCCGTTGACAACCTCGACAGCTTCCACGAAATCGCCAATTCGCTGCCCCGGGGACGCAGTGTCTCGGTGTTGGTCGTGCGTGGCGAGCGCCCTCTTTTCGTGGGCCTGAAGGTCCCGGAATAGGGGCGGGGGCGGGCCGCCCCCGCGGCGGGGCGGGGGGGTCGGCTGGGGGCTGGTGAAGGGGGTTTCGTTTCAACCGCCCCCGCCTTTTCCCCCCGGGGAGCGCCCCCTTCCGTGGCGCCCCC
>JAPOON010000353.1 GCA_026713405.1 Gammaproteobacteria bacterium | reverse complement strand
GCGAGGACGAGTTTGCCAGGTTGTACACCGGGGTCGCGTTCACGCTTGAGCCTCGCCCGGACTTCGTCAAGGGCGGGAGGCCGCCCCGCATTCGCGACAAACTCTGGGCCTGGTTCCGTCCTCATCGGGGGCTGCTCCTCGTCGCCCTTGTTTGCGGCCTGCTCAGTGCGGTTCCAACCCTGGCCGTCCCGCTCCTGCTCGGTGTATTCGTCGACCACGCCTATGCCGGCGCGCTCGGGGACGCTCTCTACATCGTTGGCGCGGTGGCCCTTGCGGCCGTTGCCCTGTTTGCTTTCACCTGGTTGCAGCAACACGCACTGAACAGGTTGAGCCTGCGCGTGTCAGTCGAGCAGTCAGCGCGTCTCGTCTCGACACTGCTGCGCCTGCCAAGGGAATACTTCGCGCAACGCCTCGCCGGCGATGTCGCCTCGCGAGTCCACCTCGTCGACAACGTGACCAACGAGGGTTCGACGCAGTTGACTGGCTTATTCATCGAGCTGGTGATCAGCGCCGCACTGCTGGCATGGATGGTATACGAAGACGCGTGGCTGGCAACCGCTGTGCTCGCAGTGGCGGCCGCCAACGCAGGGGCGCTGCACATACTGGTCGGGCTACGCCTGCACGAGAACCACCGTCTGAGGCAGGAGCAAGGCCGATTGCTGGGCGTCGGCGCCATGGGGTTGCAAAGGCTCGAATCGATTCGAGCCTCCGGCACGGAAGCGGCGCTGTTCGCACGCTGGACGGGCTACCTGGCCCGCGAACTCGGCATCCGGCAACGGTTCGCCGAGTTCGGCGCGGCAATCGGCATGTTTCCGGCTTTGGCGCAGGCGCTGGGCGCCGCCGTCATTCTCTATATCGGGACGATTCGGATGCTCGGCGGCGAGATGTCCCTCGGTGACCTGATGGCGTACTTCCTTGTGGGCTCCCGATTTCTCGTCCCGATCGGGCGCTTTGTCGACACCGCCGACCGACTCAATGTGCTGGCGGCGGACCTGCAACGGATCGACGACATGGTGGCGGGCCATGAGCTGATGCCCGCCCTGCGTCAGGAGGAGCAATCAGGGCAACGGCTTGCCGTCTTCCAAGGCAGGTTGCGCTTGGCCGGACACCTTGAGATCAAGGGATTGACTTTCGGCTACCGACGCTACGCGGACCCGCTGCTCTCGGACTTCAACCTCGTGATCGAGCCTGGGCAGCGCGTTGCCGTGATCGGACCAAGCGGCTCCGGCAAGTCAACGCTGGCCATGCTCGTGGGAGGGCTGTGGGAACCCTGGGCCGGCGAAATCCTGTTCGACGGGGCGCCGCGGGAGCAGGTCCCGGCAGAGGTCATGGCGGACTCCGTGGCGTTCGTGGACCAGGAGGTTGCCCTGCTTTCGGGAACGGTGCGGGAGAACCTGACGATGTGGAACCACAAGGTGCCCGACGACCTGGTCGTCGCCGCCGCCCGGGACGCCTGCATCCACGAAGAAATCAGCCGCCGCCCGCTGAATTACAACAGCCCGGTGCATCAAGGGGGGCTCAACTTCAGCGGCGGCCAACGCCAGCGTCTTGAGATCGCCAGGGCGCTGGTTTACAAGCCTTCCCTGCTGATTCTCGACGAGGCAACCAGCGCCGTCGACCCGCTGGTCGAGCGCCGGATCGACGACGCGATCCGGCGCCGGGGATGCGCCTGCCTCGTTATCGCCCATCGACTGAGCACGATTCGAGACTGCGACGAGATCATCGTCATGGACCGGGGCCGCGTGGTCCAGCGCGGTCGACACGAAGCGCTTATGCAAGACCCGGACAATGTCTTGTACCGAAACCTCATCCTCGGCGAATGACCGCGCAATCGTGGCGTTGGACGAGCTGATATGAGAGACAGGTGGATTGCGGCTTCCGTACTGTCGGACTACCCGTTGGTCGAGGTGGATCCGGTCGGCATGCACGAACTCGATGATCCCGACGCCGTCTGGTACGTGGAAAGCGGCTGCGTCGACGTATTCTCCGTTGGCATCCGGGACGGCGTTGTTGCAACCGCCTACGAGCATGTGCTGCGCGCCGGCGAGGACGACTTGATCTTCGGCGTCGCCATGTCCGAAGATACGCCGTTACGGCTGCGGGCCAAGACGTCAGCAGGTTTGGTCGCCCGGCGCATCCCCGTTGCTGACCTGTTTGACGGCCGCTTCGGCGACGCGCTGGCCGACCGGATCGACGCCTGGATCGAGGGCTTCACCGAGGCCATTGTCGAGGAGATTGTCGGGCCGCCGGTCCCCGACGCGTGGCTGGAGGCGGACGCCGGGATCACATTGACACCGGGCAGCACGGTCACCTCCAGACGGGGCGTGGTGTGGATTCCGGCCAGTGAGAACAACCTGTTCGTCAGTACGATCAGCACGGCTCGCGGCGCCGTCCCCCTGACCCCTGCGAGTTGGGCGCAGTGCAATGGCAACCCGCCGGTGCGACAGGTCTCGACTACAGCGGCGCTGCTCGCGGAAGCGCGTTGCGACGCCGGCCTGGCCGAATTCCACCGTGTCGCACTCGCCGCGATCCGGGAAAACCGGGCGCTGGTCGTCGCGGACCTCGCCATCCTGCAAATGGAGCGCACCGCGCTGCGACGGGAGCAGGAGACGGCGGCGCATGAAGCGCTCGACGCATTGGCATCCGGCAAGGCGCGGCGGGAGGCGCCGGACACGGAGCTCCTGGCGGCGCTCAGGGCAATCGGCGCCCATGAACGGACCCGGTTTCAGGCCCCGGCCGGCAGCGCGCCGGAGACGGGCCCGGCGGCGCTGGCCGACCTCCTGCGCGCCGCCGACGTGCGCACCCGGGCGGTGCGCCTGCCCGACAACGAGGAGTGGTGGCGCGGCGACAACGGCGCCATGCTCGGCTACCTCGGGGACGACCGGGCTCCGGTGGCCCTGATCCCGTCCGGCACAACCGGACGCTACCGGATACTGGATCCGCGCACCGGCCGGGCAAAGCGGATGACCCGGCAACTGGCTACCATGCTGGCCCCGCGGGCAGTCGCTTTCTACCCACCTTTGCCGCCGCGTCCGGTGGAGGCGGGAGACGTGGTCCGCATGGTCGGAGCCGGAGCAGTCCCCCACCTGCTGAAGTATGCGGCGCTGGGCGTCATGGTCGCACTAATCGCGTACGTTCCGGTGTTGGCGCTGGGCCTGGTGGTGAGCCATATCACCCCGACCGGAGACCGGGGTGCGCTGCTCGCGGTGATCGTGGGCGTGGTGGCGCTCGGCTTCATCGGCAGCCTGCTGCAGCTCATGCAGTCCTTTACGTTGATTCGCCTTGAAGGCCGCGGTGCTACTCGCATCACCGCGGCATTCTGGAGTCGAGTCCTGCGCCTGCCGTCCCGGATTCTGCGCGGCTACAGGGCCGGCGACCTGGCCGCCCAGGTGTTGAGCTTCCAGCAACTGCGCGACGTGATTTCGGGCGCCGTGACCAACGCAGTGACGTCGCTGCTCTTCATGCTCCCGGCCGCTTGCCTGCTGATCGTCTTCGACCCAGCGCTGACGGTCGCCCTGCTCGCCGTGGGCCTAGTGGCGCTGTTGGCCTCGGTCCTGCTCGGGGCGGCCCAATTGCCGTACCGGCAGCGCGTCCTGGAGACGGCATGGCAACTCAACGGCAAGCTCTACGAATTCATCAACGCCATCGGCAGGGTCCAGAAAGCGAGGGCGATGGAAGCTGTCTTCGCAGCCTGGGCCATGCCGTACCAGGCACAGAAGCGCGCGGAGCAGCGGGCCAACGAACTCGACTCCCTTACGCGCGCCGTTAACGGGGCCGCGCCGCTCATCGCGTCGACGGCGCTCCTGGCCATGTTCGCTCTTAGTGCGACGCCGGATGATTCCGTCGGTGACTTCCTCGTGGTGTATCTGGCGGGGACCGTATTCTTTTCCGCCCTCACGCGCCTCGGCGCTGTGGTCTCGGCGCTGACCGAGGCATTGTCCACCTACCGTCAGGCGGCGCCGCTGCTCAGTCAGGCGCCGGAGTCCAGCGCCGGAAAGCAGACGCTCAGTACCGCCACCCCCCGCCTTGGCGGTGACCTTCGACTGGATCATGCCACCTTCCGTTACGACCAGAACGGCCCCCTCATCCTCGACGACGTCTCGATCAGGTGCCACCCGGGCGAGTTCGTGGCCATCGTGGGGGAATCGGGATCCGGCAAGAGCACGATACTGCGGCTCTTGCTCGGCCTGGAGAAGCCCGATTCCGGCGCGGCCTACTATGATGGCTCCAACCTGTCGGGTTTCGACCTTGAGGTATTTCGTCAACGAATCGGCGTTGTGACCCAGGATGCCGCCCTGGTGTCCGGTACGATTTTGGAGAACATCGTCGGCGTTGATTCGAGCCTGACTGAGGACGACGCTTGGACGGCCGCGGAACTGGCCAGCGTGGCCGACGACATCCGCGACATGCCGATGGGCATGAACACTGCCATTGGCGGGGACGTTGCCCTGCTGTCGGGTGGCCAGGCGCAGCGGTTGTTGATTGCCGCGGCGCTGGTCAGGAAGCCCAAGCTCCTGCTTCTAGACGAGGCAACGAACTCGCTGGACAATACGGCCCAGGCATCCATCGTCGCCAACATCGACCGCGCCCTCACGAGCCGCATCGTAATAGCGCATCGCTTGACGACGATTCGAGGCGCCGACCGAATCTACGTGATGAGCGCCGGCAAGGTGGTGCAGGAAGGCTCGTTCGACGAGCTGGCGGCCGTACCGGGCGAATTCCGGGACCTGGTGGAGAGGCAAACGACATGACGGAAGCAACCAAAGCCGAAAACGGGAAATCCGAAGCGATGAATCCGCACAGGATGCTGCTCGCGAGAGAGAGAAACTTCGGGTTCACCGCCCGCAGGGTCTACCAGGACGATAATGCCCGCGCCGAGAGACTCGCCAAGGCCATGGCTGATCGTGCGGGTCTCACCAGCGAGAACGCCGCGCTCGGGCGGTTGCTTCAGTCGGCGCTCGGCAAGGCGCCGGACGCCGACGCGGAAGCCGGCAACTTCGTCATGGACGAATTCGAATCTTCCCATGACGGCGCCCCCGCCGGGTTTGCGGACCTGGTGCGCCCCTTGTCCCCGGGCGACTTCTTCGGGCGGCAGCACAACCGGCGCCGGCCCATGTTGTTTCGGGGCCCTGCCGATCGCTTCTCATCGCTGATGGGCTGGGACGACCTCAACCGGATCATCCGTGCGCGCAACCTCAAGCCCCCGCAGTTGAAGCTAACGGCGGACGGCCAGGGCTTCCTGGGAACCGACTTGCTCAGCCGCAACTACGGGCTCGGCTGGCGAACCTTGCACACCACGGGCGAAAGGATCGACGGGCACAGCCTGACCCACCACCTGCAAAACGGAGCCACCCTGATCGTCGATTCCATCGGGACGGTCCATGAGCCGATCAACGCACTGCTCGCCGCCATCGAGGCGAGTCTGGGCACCCATGCCACCGCCAACCTGTACGTCTCGTACCGGCGCCAGCGAGGTTTTACCACGCATTGGGACAGCCACGACGTTTACGTCCTGCAGGTGCGGGGAAGCAAGGACTGGCGCCTTTTTGGCGAGGCGCGCCCGGCGCCGACGGAGTTCGACGTGGCCCCCAACCTGCTACCCCCGACGACGCGGCCGGTCTGGAGCGGCGCCCTCAACAGCGGGGACCTGCTCTTCATTCCACGCGGGTGGTGGCACGACGCCTGCATCCCGGAAGAACGCGACGGCGAGGGGAGCATCCACCTGACCGCACAACTTCAACAGTATACCGGGCGCGACCTGCTGACCTGGCTCGCCACCAGGCTGGCGGCCAGTTCAGAACTGTTCCGAATCAATGTGCCGATGCACGCCGGCCCCAAGACTGCCGAAGCGTACCAGGAGGCACTTATCCGCCTGGTTGAAGAGGCGTGGCGCCAGTTCACGATCAAGGACTTCACCGACGACATGCGCGCCGCCTGGAGCGAAGATACGCAAGTGCATTTCGACCAGAGAGTCGATCCCTGGACCCGTCCGGATTGGGATACCCACCGGATCGTCGTGTGCGGCGCGGAGCAGGCGACATTGCGCGCCGGGCGGGATGCAAGCTCCTTCCGCCTGGTGGCAAACGGGTTCACCTGTGTCTTCGACAGCCGCTGCAGGCCACTTGTCACCGCAATGCTCGGCGATGGCGTTTGCGTCGGCGACCTGAAGCGCCTCGACCCGGAACGCTTTCCGGCGCCCTTCGT
>JAPOON010000352.1 GCA_026713405.1 Gammaproteobacteria bacterium | reverse complement strand
GCCCACCACGCGGATTGGGGTCTGCTGCTTGCCCGCACGGACTGGGATGCGCCGAAGCACCAGGGCCTGACCTATTTCGTTCTCGACATGCGCCAGCCGGGAGTGGAGGTGCACCCCATCCGGCAGATGAACGGCTACGCATCGTTCAACCAGGTATTCATGAACGATGCGCACATACCCGAGGAGGACCGGGTCGGCGAAGTCGGCGGGGGCTGGGCGGTGGCCATGACCACGCTCGCCCACGAACGCCGCCGGGCGGATGGCGTGCGGTCCGGTGCTGCGGACGTTGCCGGCACCGGGGAACGCAGGGGCCGCATCTACGAGGAAGAGGCCGAGGAGGTCGCCACGGCCATGGCGCCCTATGTCTGGTATCCCCAGCGAGCGGGGCGGGTCGACCTGGCGGTGCCCAGGGCGGTCTCGACCGGCCGCATTGCAGACCCCGCGGTACGGCAGGAACTGGCGAAACTGCTGACTCTGGCGAGTTCAGCGGAATGGACGGCCCGCCGCGCCCGCGCCGCGCGCCAGGCCGGCATGCCCGAGGGGCCGGAAGGCTCGCTCGGCAAGCTGGCGGCAAGTCATGTGGCGCGCCAGGCAGCCCGCGTGCACACGCTGATTGCCGACGAGGAAGCGCTCTATGCGGGCAACGATGCGCCGGAGGACGGTCTCATCGCCGAGATTCTGCTCTCCGTTCCGGCGGTGTCCATCGCCGGTGGCACGGACGAGATCCAGCGCAACATCATCGCCGAACGGGTGCTGGGAATGCCCCGTGAAACCCGCTTCGACAAGGGGCCGTTCCGGGACATCCCGGTGAACTGAACCGCCTGGCCCTCGCATTGCTCCACCTCGGCCCGGCGCTCGGGGACGGACCCGGCACGCCGCGGCTGACGGTGCTTATCGGCGTCTGGAGTCGAGGGTCTGGCGCAGCGTGTTCTCGAAGGCGTACTTGAATTCAGGGTCCGTGATCGGCCCGCCCGAACGGGTCTGAACATAGAAGACATCCTCCACGCGCTCACCGAGGGTCGCGATACGGGCGCCCAGTACTGAGATGTCCAGTTCGTGGAAGAGCAGCCCGATGCGGGCCAGCAATCCCGGGCGGTCCGCGGTCAGTACCGTCAGCGTCGAGAAAGGTTCTCCGTCGCGGTTGACCAGCGTCGCCTCGGTGGGGCGCTGCAACTGCTTCAGGCGCCGCGGTACGCGCCGGTTGCCGAACGTGCCGATATCGGGCTCGGCAACCGCCCTGGTGATGTGGTCGACCAGGGCCAGGCGGTCGCCGCGGATCGGCTGGCGCTCGTGATCGAGCACGATGTAGGTATTGAAACAGACCCCGTCCTCGGAGGTTCGGATGTTGGCGTCGTAGACCGAGAGCCGGAGCTGGTCGATGGCAATCACCGAGGCGGCGAAGAGATTCGGCTTGTCCTGCGTATAGACGAAGATTTCCGTTGCGCCTTCGCCGGGCACCTGGCCGGCCATGTTGCGCATGAGCACGAGCGGGCCGGCGCCGGCATCGTGGCCGAGTACGGCGGCAGTCACGTCCGCGACCCGCTCAGGTGTGTGCCGCAACAGGAATTCATCGCCCAGCAACGCCCAGACCGGCTTGGCCTTGGGCTCGTCTATCCCGCCCGCGGCCAGCCTTTCCGCCGCACTTTCCAGGCACGCGCGGATCGAGGCCTGCCTGTCGACCGGCGACTCGAGACCGCCTTCGAGGAGCTTTCGGGTCTCGTTGTAGAGTTGGCGCAGCAGGGTGTCGCGCCAACTGTTCCAGAGCGTGGGATTGGTGGCGGTTATGTCCGCCACGGTCAGCGCGTACAGGTAGTCGAGCCGGCGCTCCGAGCGCACGAGTTCGGCGAACCCGAAGACCACGTCCGGGTCGTAGATGTCCTGCCTCTGTGCGGTGCTCGACATCACCAGGTGGTTGTTCACCAGCCATTCAACGAGCGCGGTGTCGTCATCGTTCAACCCGTGGCGCCGGCAGAAGCGCACCGCATCCCCTGCGCCCAGGGTGGAGTGGTCGCCACCGCGGCCCTTGCCTACGTCATGAAAGAAACCGGCGATATAGAGGAGTTCGATCTTGGGTACCGTTTTCACGCAATGATGCGCCAGCGGATACGTCTCGGCCTGTGCCCGGTAACGGAATAGCCGCATCTGCCGGATCACCATCATGGTGTGGGCGTCGACGGTGTAGACGTGGAACAGGTCGTGCTGCATCTGGCCGACCACCTCCCCGAACTCGGGAATGTAGCGGGACAGGATGCCGTAACGCCGCATGCGGGTGAGTTGCGTGACCAGCGTATAGGGCGCCTTGAGCAGGTCGATGAACAATCGGTTGTTTACCGGGTCGGCACGGAAGGCATCGTCGATCAGGTGCACGTGGTCCCGGATCAGCCGGATGGTGCCGGCACGTACGCCGTCGATGTCGCGCCGGTTGGCGAGGATGACGAACATCTCGAGCAGCGCGCTCGGATACCGGGCGAATACGTCGGCTGCGGTGGCTTCGATGTGGCTGTCGCGGATGCGGAAACGCTCGTTGACGGATTCGATGCGTGGTTTGCCCCGTGACAGGGACTCCTCCAGGAACTGCAGGACGATGTCGTTCACTTCCCTGAGCGTCAGCACGTAGCGGTAGTACTGGTGCATGAATCGCTCCACGCCGAGCTTGGCTGCCGTGTCGACGTATCCGAGGCGCTCAGCCAGCATGCGCTGGTACTCGAACTGCAGGCGGTCGTCCTTGCGGCCGGCCACCAGGTGCAGTCCGTAGCGCACCCACCAGAGATAACGCCGGCCGTTGGCGAGCCATTCGCTCTCCGTGGGGGTGACGATGCCCAGGCGCTCGAGTTCGCCGATGTCGCTGGAGCCGAATTTCCTGGCGCACACCCACAGGGCCGTCTGCAGGTCGCGCAATCCCCCCGGCGATGCCTTGATATCCGGTTCCAGGTCGTATTCCACGTTATGGAAGCGCCGGTGCCGCTGCTGCTGTTCGTCCCGCTTGGCGCGGAAGAAGCGCTCCGGGGGCCATAGACGGGGTTTGTTCATCGCGCGGTCGAGCTTGTCGACCATGGCCCGGGCGCGCCCGGTGGCGGGTTCGGTGAGCAAACGCCGTTCGAACAGGGCGGTAGCCACGGTGATGTCGCCGGCGGCCTGGGCGATGCAGTCCCTGACCGTGCGGACGCTGTGGCCGATATCGAGGTTCAGGTCGTACAGGTTGCGCAGGAAGGCCTCGATTACGGCCCTGTGCCGGCGCGGGTCGCGCCCCAGGATCATGAGGTCGATGTCGGAGCCGGGATGAAGTTCCTGGCGGGCGTAGCCGCCCAGGGCGAACAGCAGCAGCGTATCCCCCGCGGCGCCGTTGCCGTTGACGCCGTCGAAGTGACTGTTCCAGATTTCGCGGATGAGGTCGTCAAAGAAGGCCACCCGGTCGCCGACGATGGCGTCGATGGCGTCCCTGGCCCAGTAGCGCTCCGCAAGCGCCGCATCCTGTACGGTGATACGCGCGCGCCAGTCGGCGACGTTCACGAGAGGACGGCTTCGGCTTCTTCGGTGCGCCTGGTCAGAACTTCCGCCCCCTCGCCTGTTACGAGCAGGGTATGTTCCCACTGGGCGGAAAGCTTGTGGTCCTTGGTGACGACCGTCCAGCGGTCGGGCAACATCCGGATATCGCGCCGGCCGGCGTTGATCATCGGCTCGACGGTGAAGGTCATGCCCTCCTCGAGCACCATGCCCGTGCCCCGGTGCCCGTAGTGCAGCACCTGGGGTTCGTCGTGGAAGCGCTTGCCGATGCCGTGGCCGCAGAATTCGCGGACCACCGAGAAATTGTGGGCCTGGGCGTGCGTCTGGATGGCGTGCCCGATGTCGCCGAGGGTCGCGCCGGGGCGGATCGCGTCGATTCCCAGATAGAGGCATTCCTGGGTGACCCGCACAAGGCGCTGGGCCAGCACCGGCGGCTTGCCGACGAAGAACATCTTGCTGGTGTCGCCGTGATAACCGTCCTTGATGACGGTGATGTCGATGTTCAGGATGTCGCCGTTCCTCAGCATCTTCTTGCCGGACGGGATGCCGTGGCAGACGACGTGGTTCACCGAGGTGCAGATCGACCGGGGAAAGGGCGGTACGGCGGGAGAGTTGCGATAGTTCAGCGGTGCCGGGATGCAGCCGAGTTCATCGACAATGAAGCGGTGGCAGATGTCGTCGAGAACGCCGGTGGTGGTGCCGGGCGCTATGTGCTCGCCGATCATTTCGAGCACGCTTGCGGCAAGCCGTCCGGCCGTGCGCATGCCTTCGAGGTCGGTCTGGTTGCTGATTCTGGCGGCCATGGGGCGGCTATGGTATAAACCGCGCCGCTCGGGGGCAATGAACGATTGTTGCACCCGGGACACACGGCCGCCGCGGCCGGCCGGGTCACGGAAACTTCCCGGCTTCCAGCGGTGGCGAAAATACGCACGCGGTTCGACACGGGTCCACGGGTGCCGGCGGCGGCAGGAACGCTCGAGCGTTCTGCCTCCGACCGCCGGTCTGGGTCCGGGAGCCGCGGAGGCTCAACCCGGAGACGACAATTGAACATCAACATGCGCGACATGCTGGCCGCCGGTGTCCACTTCGGCCATCAGACCCGCTTCTGGAACCCGAAGATGGGCCCCT
>JAPOON010000351.1 GCA_026713405.1 Gammaproteobacteria bacterium | reverse complement strand
TGAGGAAACCCGGCGCGCGGCGGCGGAAGCGCTTTTCGAGGTGCTCGCGACGCATATGCAGACGATCTTCGATGAGCGGGGGCTTGGCCTCTCGTTTGAAATGGTCGAACTGAATCCGGTGACCAGCCTGAAAAAGAACAATCTGCACGAACGCCTCGGGGGCGCGGGGAGCGAGGCGGTAGCGGACAAGACCTGCAGCGTTACACCGCGGTCCCTGGCCCGCTGAGCCGATGCGCCGGGGCGCTTTCCTGACTCTCGGCATCCTGCTGGCGGCGGCGTCGGCCAGGTCCACGGCATCCGCCGTCAATGCCTGGGAGCTGATCCATCCCAAGACGTTCGACTGGCAAAAGGCGGCGCACCGCAGCGCCATCGCGGGAGATCTGCTGAGGCGCCTGAACCGGCTGGCATTGGTGGTGCCGATGCAGTCACCGGAACAGGAGGCCCTGGTGCTCGGCGAGATGGCGGCGCTGGAACAACTGGGTGCCGAGGCGCCGCCCAGGCGCCGCAGCCGGTTGTTCATGTCGCGGGGGTACCAGCACTACCGTCTGCTTGAATTGATCGAGGAAACCCGGAGCGACCTGGACTGCATTCTTGCGGCTGCCGACATCCACGAGGAAATGCACTGCTGGAGCCTCGCGGCCCAGCATTTCGGCGATGAGGCCAGGCTCGACCTGGCCCTGTCCATGTTGCGTAGAGCCCGTCTGATCCCCAAGGACGGCCAGATGCCCGTCACTGCCCAGGATCCTGAAGTGTGGTACGGCGAGTACGGCCGCGGCATCCTGCAGTACATAATCGTTCCCTACCTGGCCGACGCGGCGGTTCGTGCTGGGCCGGCAGCGGACGCGGCCGTCGAGACCGCTCAGGATGGGCCTGAGGCTGAACCTCACGAAGCGGAACCTACGCAGGCCGAGCACGCCGACAGCGGCGACGCAGGACGTTAGAAATGCAAGGATTCGCTATCTGGGAGTTACCGCGCGCACGAGGAGGAGCAGGGCCGGATCCGGCCGGAGCAGCGGGAGGTTGAAACCGGGCGGGCGTAGGTGTAAATGCAGGATATGAAATCGGTTCCGGTCTGCTTGCTGTTGCTGTTGGCGTTGCCGGCCCTGGGGTCGGAGACCTTTCTGCTCAACCGGTCTCCCGCACAGGACTGTTACATTGCCACCCGTAACGGCGGCAGCCCCAGCTCCAGCGATATCGAACTCTGCACCACGGCCATCGAACACCAGATGCTGATACCGGATGACCTCGCCGCAACCTACTCGAACCGGGCCATTCTGCTTGCGCGCACGGGAAACTATGCCGCTGCCCTGAAAGACCATGATCGGGCGCACAAACTGGCGCCGGAGCGCGCCAGCATCTACATCAATCGCTCCAATACGCTGGTCGCCATCAAGCGATATCAGGATGCACTACAGGACCTGGACAACGCCATAGCCATTGCCGACGTGACCCTGCCCATTGCCCACTACAACAGGGCGCTGATGTTCAAGACGCTGGGCGATACCGAAGCCGCGCGGGCGGATGCCGAGCGGGCGGCTGAGCTCGCGCCCGAAACCGACTCGTATCGGCGGTTCATCGACGATCTGAGACCCTGAGGCCGGGCTCGGCCACGGGCTGCTAGTGTCGTGTCCCGTATGGCGAAGTCTGAAGAACCAAAAACTTGTGGGACACGACACTAGACTCGGCGAGGGCTGAGGGACGTTGTGAGCGGCAACTTTTTCGAAGAACTTGAGCCGGTATTCGCTGCCGCTGCGGACAGGGATTGCCTGCGCCTACCCGGCCGTTCGCCCTGGTCGTACGGGGACATGCTGCAGACGGCCGGACTGATGGCTGGTGTGCTCGCCGATTGCGGGGTCGGCGCCGGCGAGCGCGTGCTGGCCCAGGTGGACAAGAGCCCCGAAGCCCTGGCGCTCTATCTGGCGACGCTCCAGGCGGGCGGAATCTACGTGCCGCTGAACACGGCGTATACAGACGCGGAGGTAGACTACTTTCTGAACGACGCGGACCCTCGCCTGTTTGTCGCGCGGCCGGGTACCGGGCACCCGGAGACGTCGGCAAAGCGGGTTGGCGGGCGGCGTTCCACCCGGTTGCTCACGCTTGGCGCCGACGGCACTGGCACGCTGAGCGAGGCCATGCGCGGGGTCAAACCGGTTGCCGGGGCCGTTTCCCGAAAAGCCGGAGACGCGGCGGCACTGGCATACACCTCCGGTACCACCGGGCGCGCCAAGGGAGCCATGCTCACCCACGCCAACGTCGCATCCAACGCGCATGCGCTGCGTAGCTGCTGGGGTTGGCGCCAGGATGACGTGCTGCTGCACGCGCTGCCGATGTTTCATGTTCACGGTCTGTTCATTGCGCTGCACTGTGCGCTGCTCGGCGGTACGCCCGTGATCTTTCTGCCGCGCTTCGAGGCAGGGGAGGTCCTGACCCGGCTGCCTGAAGCCACGGTGATGATGGGCGTTCCGACGTTCTATACGCGGCTGCTGAATCACCGGGAACTCGATCTTGACCGATGTGCCGACGTGCGGCTGTTCATTTCCGGTTCGGCGCCGCTCACGGAGCAGACCTTCCGCGCCTGGGAGCAGCGCACGGGGCACCGGATTCTCGAACGGTACGGCATGTCGGAAACGATCATCATCACCTCGAATCCCCTGGATGGAGCGCGGGTGGAGGGCACCGTCGGTTTCCCGCTGGCCGGTGTCGAGGTGCGGGTAGTCGACCAGACGGGAAGGGCAGCACCCCGGGGCGAGGTGGGGATGATCGAAGTCCGCGGCGAGAACGTCTTCAAGGGCTACTGGCGAATGCCGGAGAAGACGGCGGAAGAGTTCCGTCCGGACGGCTTTTTCATCACCGGCGATCTCGGCACCATGGATGCCGAGGGCCGTATCGCCATCGTCGGGCGGGACAAGGACCTGATCATTTCGGGCGGCTACAACGTCTACCCCAAGGAAGTGGAAACGGCAATCGATGCCCTGGACGAGGTGGTGGAATCCGCGGTAATCGGGGTGCCGCATCCCGATTTCGGCGAGGGTGTTGTAGCCGTCGTCGTACCTGCCGGGGCGCCCGTCGAAGCGTCCCGGCTCGATGGGGCGCTCAAGCAGCGCCTGGCCCGTTTCAAACAGCCCAAACGGGTGGTCAATGTCGCTGAACTGCCGCGCAATGCCATGGGCAAGGTGCAGAAGAACCGCCTGCGCGAAGACTACGCGGGGTTATTCGTGGACAATTGATGTCCTGACCCACGGCTCTGATGGAGTGTTTTTTCCGGTTCGTCTCTCCAAGCGCCGAGCTGGCGGGTGGGGCGAAAACTGCTAGCCGCGATTGCGGGCGAGCAGCAATTCCAGGCGGTTGCCGGGCCTTAATACCGTGTGCTGAATCCGAAATCCCGGCATGGCCCGCTCGATCTCCGTCTGCGAATGCGGATGCGGCACGGTCTCAGACCGCGGCTTGACCACGATCTGGTCCTGGTCGCCAATGGCGTAGCGGTATGCGTCGAACGCCCAGGTCGGGGTATAGGCGGCGATGGCGTGAATCCGGCTGCCCTCGTGAAGGTATCCGGCGATGTCCTCCGCGAATTCGACCATCGCCGAGGCGCCCAGGTAGTTCAGGCTGTCCCAGAGCAGGCATATGTCGAAACAGAGGCCTCTGGCCCGATCGGGCACGAGATCGAGGAGATCGGGCGTCTGTCCCGAGGCCCACTCGTCAATCACGTTGCCAATGCAGATCCGGGCATCGTAGCGATGATAGAAGGCGACGCTTTCCGGTTCCGCCGAGCCGAGATCAAGGATGTTAAGGCGTTGGGATGGGTCGAAGCCCCCGAACACCAGCGGGAGCACCTCCGTCGTCTCGAACCGGATTTCGTCGCCCGGATCCGTTGCGGTTTCCGTATTCAGAGTCTGGATTCAGCCCGGCTGGTTACTCACGAACTCGCTGCTGCTTCGGCGGGCGCCATCCTTTTCGGGGTGGCCGGATTCAATTCGGCCGACTTCTGGGGCTGCGCGCCGGCGCTTTTCTTTTCGAGCGGCATGTCGATCATTCCCTTGAACTTGCCGCCATCCTCCAGCACGACGCGTGGAGCGGCGATGGTTCCCTGAACGCGCCCCGTGGCAGCGATGGTGACCCTCTCCAACCCCTGAATCTCGCCGTTTATCTCGCCCCTGATCAACACATGCCTGGCGATTACGCTGCCTTCGAGTTGGCCGGATTCATCCACGACCATGTCGTTGTCGTTGAGAGTGACACTGCCCTCGAGCTTGCCCCTGATCAGGATGTCTTCCTTGCCGGCCATGTCGCCCTTGAGGCTCATGGTGGCACCTATGGTGGCAACGGCCTTGTCCGAAATGCGTGGCGAAGAACTGGGTGTCGGCGCTTGTTGCGTGGACGCCCCCGGCGCCGCTCCCGGCTTGCCGGTTTCCGTTTCCTGTTGGCCGAACAACCGGTTACGGAGGTTATCTGAAGAAACCGGTGCCTTGTTGTCGCGCTTCTGAATCATGGTTCCGCCCCGCGTCGGTGAAGGAAAATCAAACGTTTATATGGTTTGACGGCGGCGGTCAAGTGTACTGCGCCGAATCCGGTCAGGAATCGGCCAGCCCCCATGGCGAGAACAGCCAGTACACCGCGACGACGGCGAGGATCAGCAGCACGCAGATCGGCCGGGTCCAGCGCCAGGGTGTCATGTCTACGGGCGCCGACTCCTGGCGCTTGAGCATCGCCGGGCGCGCTTGGGGCGACATCCCGCTGACCCCCCGGATGATGACAAGCTCCACCAGGAAGAGAATGGCGTAGATGTGCACGAAATGCAGGCCCGTCTCCCAGACAAAGGTGACTACGGCGTAGACGGGCAGGTGGAAAATCACGGCGGCGATCACGCCGGCCGGGGTCGCGCGGGGCATCAGGAAAGCGGCGCATACGACCGCGATGATCGGCACGTTGTAGAAACCGGTGAACTTGCGCACCACCTGCCACAGGCCTTCCGGAGCGAACTGCAGCAGCGGTGCGATGGCAAACGACATCAGGGCGATGGCGATACTGGCCGTGCGAGCCATCCGGATCATGCGCGCATCGCTCATTTCCCTTTTCAGGAACGGCCCGATGATGTCGATGCATACCAGGGTGGCGGCGCTGTTCAACAGGGAGTTGAAAGAGCTGAATACCGCGCCCAGCAGTACGGCGAGGAAGAAGCCGCCCAGCGCTGCGGGCAGCACGTCCGCCACCAGGCGTGGATAGGCACGGTCCATGGAACCGATGTCCTCGCCG
>JAPOON010000350.1 GCA_026713405.1 Gammaproteobacteria bacterium | reverse complement strand
CTTGTTCCTTGAAAGTTTACCCCTCCGGCGCGCCCGGACGCTGACGTGGGAGGAACAACGCCGGGTTTCGGGAAAGAGTTCGCATGCGGCGCTTCCCTTTCGGCGCGTTAGAGCTTGTCCCACACCCTCTCGCATAAGCAGGATGTCGTGGCTGGTGCGCCGAAAGGGAAGCGCCGTATGCGAACTCGCTGCCCGGTGCTGGCACTTGTTACAGAGTGTCAAAAAAACTCGAATGGGGGTCTTGTTCCATGCGAGCGCCTGGCGCAAGCCGGGCAAAAAGTCTCAAGCCGACATTTTGCGGTCTTCGTTGCGCACCCCGTGGGGAACATGGCCTGCGGTTACCTCGGTAGCGGCACTCTCACAGTGCTGGGTCTGGTCGTCGAAGAAGACATCGGCCCCAAAGGCTTTCAGAAACTGCGTCTTCTTCATGCCGCCAAGGAACAGCGACTCGTCAAGGCGGATGTTCCATGCGCGCAGGGTGCGGATAACCCGTTCGTGAGCGGGGGCGCCCCGCGCCGTGATGAGGGCGGTGCGTATTGGGCAGTCTTCGTCGAACTCCTGTTGCAGGCTGTGCAACGCACCAAGGAAGGATTTGAAGGGTCCGCCCTCGAGTGGCTCCGCGGTAGCCGCCTCGGAAGCGCTGAAGGCTTCCAGCCCCTGTTCCTGAAAGACGCGCTCAGCGGTGTCGGCGAACAGCACGGCGTCGCCGTCGAACGCCAGCCGGAGCTGGCCGGATGCTGCCCCCGCCGCCCGCCCGGGGGCTGGCAGCAGCGTCGCCGCAGCCACGCCATGCTCCAGGGCGTGACCGACGTCGGATGCGTGCGTGGACAGGAACAGGTCGCACCCGAAAGCCTGTATGTACCGGTAGGGACTCTCTCCACCGCAGAAAGCGGCCCGGGTGATGTTCAACCCATGGTCGGTTATGGAATTGAATATACGCAGGCCCGTATCTGCCGTGTTGCGCGACAGCAAGATGACTTCTACCCCGGGTTTATCCAGCAACTTATTGATATTCAATAGCTTTTCGACGAACACGAACCCATCGCCGGGCTCGAGCACCCGGTCTTCATGCTCGATCTGGAAACGTCGGTAGGCTTCGAGCCCCTCGGCTTCGAAGATGCGGTTGCTTTCGTTCAGGTCGAAAAGTGCGCGGGAGGAGATGGCGACCGTGAGCGGCTTGCGGCTCAAGCGTCGAGGTCCGGAATCAGCTCGCTCTGGAGTTTTGCCATCATGTCCTTGAGCCGCAGCTTGCGTTTCTTCAGGCGCTGGATGCGCATCGTGTCGTGGTGTCCGGTTTCAATCAGGTGGTGGATGACTTCATCGAGGTCCCGGTGCTCGATCCTGAGCTCCTCCAGCCACTTATTGAGTTCGGCGCTATTCACTTGACCTCTAATTCGCGGATCAGATTGTCGAATGGGTCAAGTCTGCACCCGGCAACTGCTGACTGGTCGGGCTGTCGCATCGCCCCGTCAGACCCCATATTCGCGGACAAGGTTGTCAAATCAAGTTTCCAGCCAGTCGCCGCTCACCTGTCGGGCGGCGGCATCGCCCCGTTTGTCGAACCCGTGCGTACCCCACATGATACCCTAGCTGGCATGTTTCACCAGCGTGCGGGACATCCCGGCAAGCGACGATTGCAGGCACCGCTCCGCCAGGCAGGGCGGCACTCGAACCACAACCCGATTTTGGCGGCAAGGGCACCCTTTTCGCAAGCCGGCAGGGGCAATTCGAGGCTGGATCGGGCGTGTTAGTCGTTCTTGCCGCCATCGTTGCGGTTGTCGCATTCGTAGTGCTGGTGCGGCTGTTCTGGCTGTCCGCGAAGCCGAGCCCCAGGACGGGCGTGATCACCCTGGTCGCGGTGCTGCTGGTTGCCGCACTCGGGTTGCTGGCCGCAGCCGGCCGCCTGCACTGGCTGGCTGCCCTGGGGGCAGCGCTGCTGCCGTTCCTGCGCCGGAGTCTGGGGCTCTTGCGTTACGTGCCCTTTCTCGGGCGGATGTACGCGCAGTACCGCCGGCAGCACGCGGGCCACGAGCAGGCCCGGGGCGCCGGCGCCGCTTCGGGTGCGGTGGCCCGGGCGCAGGCGGTGGCCGGCCTCGGCCTG
>JAPOON010000349.1 GCA_026713405.1 Gammaproteobacteria bacterium | reverse complement strand
TCTTCTCGTCATGCACGCGAAATCCGGCCTGCCCGCGAAAACGGTCGCTGAAATCGACATAGGTGTGCAGGAACGCTGAGAAGATCTCCGTGTCCCAGTCGTTCTGGGTCAACTGCCGCAGGCCGGGGGCAGCGAACTGGATACGGAAATCCTGAAAGTGATCCCAGTGATAGTCCGCGTAGAACACGCCAATCATGGTTTCCCAGTTGTCGGCAACCGAGAAGGTATTGCGAATCTCCTGGGTGAACTGATCGCCCCGGGTGCGGCGGTCGGTGTCATCGAGAAATACCGGCGTCCAGTCCTGGTCGGTGAACTCGCGCAGTTTCCAGTCCTTGTAGCCGGTAATCGAGGTGATCGCGCCGATGGGCGTATCCCAGTTCATGATCAGCGTGCCCGAGTAGGAATCCAGGTCCGCGCGGTCCGGAATCTCCGTTCCACGGGCCGAATAGTACTTGTCGGGAGCCTTGCAGCGCTCGCCGGGGGTGAGGCAGGGCGACCGGTACATGGGAAGTGCCGCGCCCGGCACCATCGTCCCTTCCGGAACATGCAGTGCCTCGCCGGCAACCGAGCCGTTGATGTTGTGGGGCGTACCGTCCCTGTGGGCGGAATACTCGCCGATGAGCGTGAGGTCGAAGGTGTCGCTGCCTTCCCACAGCAGGCTCAGGCGCAGCGCGGTGCGGTCCTTGTCGCCGATTGGTTTTTCATCAACCACGTTGGTGATGAAACCGTCCCGCTTGTGGTGGCTGAAGGTCAATCGGGCTGCCATCACATCCTGGACCAGCGGCAGGTTTACGGCGCCGCGCAGGTCGACCCGGTCGTAGTTGCCGTAGCTGGCATGGGCATCGAAACCCCACTCATCGGTCTGCGGGCGTCGCGAGACGGCCTGGATGACACCGCCCGTGCTGTTGGCGCCGAACAGGGTGCCCTGGGCCCCGCGCAGCACCTCCACCCGCTCGATGTCGTAGGTGTCGAGCAGCGAGACCATGTTGAAGAATTGCGGTACGTCGTCCTGCGTGACCACCACCGTGGTACCGCCGTAAGGGTCCGGCTCGATCACCCCCATGCCGCGAATGTTGAACACGGCGCCATGGGGCGTATTCGAGAAGTTCTGGATCTGCACGTTGGGAATGTAGCCGCGCATGCCCTGGATGGTGACCGCCCCCATCGCATCGAGCCGTTCGCCGGAAACCGCCGTTACCGCGACAGGTACGGACTGAATGCTCTCCTCCCGCCGCTGCGCGGTAACCATCACTTCCTCGATCTGGCCCGCGGACGCGCTTTCCGAGGATGTCTCCGTGGGCTCTTCCGCCCATGTCAACAGTGGGCCGAGCAAAGCTATGCCGGCCACCGCAACTCCAGTGGTTTTCATGAACGCTCCTTTCATCAGATCTCTCTCCCAGCTTTTTGTAACACATTTCATCCGGCGGCGCGATCGGTTGCCGGTTGCAACGGGAATTCAGCCTGACGGGCGTTCCTGATCGGCGTTCCCGGGATCGCAGGCGCGCTGCGTGATCAGCCGGGACTTGGAACGTATGCGTAGGATTCGTCCTGATCGTCGATGCGGCCGCGGGCCAGATCCTTGAAAAACGAGCCTTCCCAGTCGACGGTTGACGGTTCGTTGCGGTTCCAGTCCATCACGTACAGCCGGTGGGCGATTTTCCACACCCCGTTCCGGCGCTCGAAGCGGTCGAGATAACGGCCCCCGACCATTGCGGCCGCCATGCCGTCCTCTGTTTCGGCATCGATGAAGGTAAGGTTGTACGACTCGACCACGGCGCTGTCCGGGCCGGTAAACTCAATCAGCGCGTGGTCTACGCGATGGGTCTGCTGCCGGACGCCGATGGATGCATCGAACGGGCCGATGAACTCGGCAAACTCCCAGGCGTTGCCATTGAAGATGCCGTGGTCGTCCGTGGCATCCTCGTGGTAGGCGGTCTTCAGCAGTTCGGCATCCAGCCGGTCTACCCCGCGGCAATAGCGCATCAGGCAGTCGTAGATCGCCTGCCGGTCCTTGAAACGCTCGATTTCTTCCCGGTCGACGCTCATCGCAGGCTGTAGACCGGGTCGGTTTTTCCCCTGCAGCCCCGGGCGCGCAGTTCACCGTACATGCCCTCTTCCCACTCGGACGAGTTCGGCTGGTTCTGATTCCAGTCCATGACGAAGGCCCGGTGCGAGATTTTCCAGGCGCCGTCGCGGCGCTCGTAGCGGTCGAGATAGCGGCCGACGAGGAGCGAGTCCATCAACTCGCCGGTCTCCCGGGTGCTGAGGTAGGCAAACACGTAAATCTCCCCGGCAGCGCGGTCGCCATCCACCTCGATCAACTGGTTGCCGAGGCAATGAAAGGTGCGCTCCATGGTGCCGAGATGCGCGAACGTGTTGTCGACGAAGCCGCTCACCGGGCCGTCGTAAGTGCCGAATTCGATGGTGGCGTCATCGTGAAAGATGCGCGGCAGCAGGTCCGCGTCGATGCGGTCGACGGCGCGGCAGTAGAGCATGCAGACATCACGGATTGCCTGCTTGTCGATCGCTTCCCGAAGTTCCCTGTCCGATGCAGCAGTCACTAGGCGTTTTCCACCTTGAACGAGCGACTCAGGGTACGTGAGTCAGATTTCGCGGGCAATCGCCGAACTAGCCGCACCTGCTGCGTCCTCCTTCGATACCGGACCCCTTGTCGCGCCCGCCATCGGGCCGTCCCACGCGACCCCGATAGCCGAGCGGACCCGGCGCACCGGGGACGTCAGGACGCCTCGCGCCCGCTGCCCGTCGCATGTTTGAGGACCGAAGTTGCCGCGCTGATCATGGAGGATACGTCGCTGAGGTTGGCGGGCACGATGAGCGTGTTGCCCTCCTTCGCCAGGTTGCCGAACCGCTCGAGGTAGTCTTCGGCGACCCGGAGCTGCATGGCCTTGTCGCCACCCTCGGACTCCAGGGCTTCGGCAACCTTCTTCAGGCCCCCGGCGGTCGCCTGGGCCACCGCAAGAATGGCCGCGGCCTCGCCCTCGGCCTCGTTCACCTGCTGTTGCCGGACGGCTTCGGACTCCTTGATGACCCGCTGTTTCTCGCCCTCCGCCTCGTTGATCTTGGCGTCCCGCTCGCCCTCGGACTGCAGGATCACGGCCCGCTTCTCCCGTTCGGCGCGCATCTGCTTTTCCATGGCGGTCAACACGTCCCGGGG
>JAPOON010000348.1 GCA_026713405.1 Gammaproteobacteria bacterium | reverse complement strand
CCGATATGACGATCTCGAAGACGGTGAAGGAACTCGGCATCCCCGCTGTTCCGCACGGGTTCCGCTCGAGCTTCCGGGACTGGTGCGCCGACACCGGCCAGCCCCGCGAGGTCGCGGAGGCCTGTCTGGCGCACATCGTGATGGGGGTGGAAGGGGCCTACGCTCGTTCCGACCTGCTGGGGCGGCGCCGGGCGGTCATGGAGGCGTGGTCCAGGTATGTGGCCTCGGACAACGTGGTGGCACTGCGCGAGATTGCGTGACGCCGAGGGGACGGGCGGTGGGTCGGTGGGAACGCGCCGTCCGCCCGCCGTCAGGTTGCGGCAGACGACGCGGCTTCGACGTCCTTTCCGAGCAGGCGCACCCGTGCGCCGGTCAGCATGCCCCTGAGCTTCCCCCGTATCGCCCAGAGGCACAGCAGCGAGGGCATGACCATCAGCGTGGTGATGACGAAGAATGTTCCCCAATCGCCGCCCAGGTAGTCGACCAGCGTCCCGGACGATGCCGCGAAGAGCGTTCTTCCCGCCGTGCCGATCGACGCCAATAGCGCGTACTGCGTGGCCGTGTAGGTCCGGTCGACCAGCATCGAGATAAAGGCCACGAAGGTGACGGTCGCGAAGGCGCTGGTCAGGTCATCCATGACGACCGCAGCCGCGAACAACCCTTCCGACTTCCCCGTCCAGGCCAGGGCCGCAAACATAAGGTTGGTCAGGGCCATGGCGATTCCCGCCACGAACATGGCGCGCACGAGGCCGATACGGATTGCGCACAATCCGCCGAGCACGGTGAACACGACCGTGGTGACCCAGCCCAGGCCCTTGGAGTACAGCGCGATATCGGATTTGGAGAAACCGATCTCCTTGTAGAAGACAAGCGACATGCGCCCCATGAACGCTTCGCCGATCTTGAACAGGAACACGAAGCCGAGCACGGCGGCTGCGATCGCGAACCCGTTTCGTCGGAAGAAGCTCATCAACGGTCCAACCACGGTGCTGGCCAGCCAGGCCCCGGCGCGCCCGAGTTGGCCCGCAGTCGCCACGCGACCGGCCACCAGTTCCTCGTCTGCCGCTTGTGCTGCGATTCTCGCTTCCGGAGCCGGCTCGCGAACGAACATCAGTCCAATGTTGCAAAGGATGACGACAACGCCGAGCACGAGGAATGTCACCTGCCAGTAATTCTCGATTCCCGCCCCCTGCAGGCCTGCCGCAGTTTCCAGAGCCACCACGCCGCCGAGCTTGTAACCCGTCCACCATCCGACGACGGCAATTGCCGCCCCGGCTGCCATTGTTTCGCTCTCCTCAGTGCCGATCTGCTCGATTCGTAGCGCGTCGATCGTGATGTCCTGGGTCGCGGAGGCGACGGCAATAACGAGTCCGATGGCGATGACACCAGCGAGGTTTACCGACGGTTCGATGGCGCTCCACGCCACAAGGCACAGCAGGATGACCGCCTGTAGGGTCACGATCCAGGCGCGCCGGTGGCCCAGGCGGGGAGATAGCCACGGTATGCGGATCCGGTCGATGAGCGGCGCCCAGAGGAAGTTGAACGCGTAGACGCCGAAGATCAGGCCCGCCCAGCCGATGGCGGTTCGGCTCAGGCCGTCTTCCTGCAACCACAGGCTGAGGGAGCTGCCAATCAGCACCCAGGGAAAGCCGCTGATAATTCCTAGGAGAAAGATGCGGCCCATGCGCCGCTCCAGGTAGGTGGCCATGGATGCCCGGATGCTTGGCATGAGGATGGTTCCGAATTTGGGTGAAGCGGTCGGCTGGGGCACCGTTCCATCGGGCCGTAGGGTAATCCCGTGGACGGAAACGCAGTATGAATTCTTCTACGCCGGGCGCGAACCTAAGGCGGGGGCGGGCAGCAGTGGCCGTCCCTCACGCGCCCCGATCGCGCCGAGCCTGCAACCCGAGCGCAGTCGCGGCTCCACTCGAACCGGGAGTTCTCTGCGCCGCTAAGCGGGAGCGTTTCTGAACGCCTCGACCTTTGCGGCTTCGTAGAACTCGACGGGTCCGCAGTGGTGGGCGCTGCCGGGGTG
>JAPOON010000347.1 GCA_026713405.1 Gammaproteobacteria bacterium | reverse complement strand
TGGGCACGCCGGTTCCGGTGGTGCCGGTGTTGTCCTTGATGTTCACGCCGGCGGTGGAAATCAGGGCGCTAAATTGGCCGCTGAAGCCCGCCAGATTGCTATCAACCGCCGCCCGAGTCTGCGCGAACTTGTTGTAATCGGCGATGTCGGCAGACTGCGCCGTCGTGGTCGTGGAGGTGACGAACAGCAGCCGGAAGCTGTCGCCGGGCTCAATGCCGTCGGGAATGTGCTCCCAGTCCGAGGGAACGGTCTGGGACGCCTGGGCCTGCGCCGGGTCAGCCGGCAGCAACAGCAGTGCGGCAACGGCGGCCAGAACCAGCAAGCCGAGCGCGGGCAGCAGGAGTGTGAGAAGCCGTCGCAGCGGCGTGGCGCGCATCAGAGTTTCGCCCCTGAAAATCGGGGGGGGTAGAATTACGCAGGTCGAAAACTCCGGCATTCAAGTCGGCGAAAGGCGCCGCTACTCTCTGGAAGGGATGCCCCGAAGGGAACTTGCTACTTGCCACTGTCTTATCCTCTGTTTCCCGACGCGGCAGTCACGGTATGGGACTGCGTCGTTACGGTGAGCGTATTCGGTGGGGTCGCGCTGAGTGAGCGCCCCCAAGTATTTTCATCAGACAATCAATTATCCATACCGTTGTCATCACAGTCAAGTTGCTATGATAACGCCACAGTACCATTCAGGAGTTGCGATTTCCGGGCTGCGTGAACGAGCTCGTGTCAATCTTGTGGAAGTCCCTACGATGGCGCGTCAAGGGTCGGCTCTCTGACGTTTTGGAAACGACGAGAGCTTTAGCTTAGACCGGCGGTTCAGTTAGCTCTGCCTTCGTTTAGAGGGAAACCTCCCACCGGAAAGTTCGCAGTACGGTAGACGTAGGGGTACCATTATCCGGACGCAGCGGTCAGATTTATCATTGAGCAATCCCCGCATCATTACCCACATCAGCGCCGCTTGCGGTTACAGTAGCGAATTGGGTCTCACGGTCAGGAAACTGGGACTGCTGCGGGCGGTGAGAGTTACCTAATCCACTATTGTCGAATTTGGCCAGCGAGCCTTACGGCCGTCGAGCCCGGTGTTGCTGCGACTCGGAGCGCCGGGCGCTTCTGCGTGTAGTACAGCGATCGTGACCGTATCGTTACTATCGTGTCGTGACCAATGTGTTATCAATAGATTCTTGACTGTGATCACACAGCCGTTTATATTCTACAGATCCTCCGCGGACATGAGGCAGAGTTCCGTCCTTTTTCAGACGGTATCCAAAAGCGGAAATGTAGGAGTTAGTAGTGTTTAAATCTGAGAACATTCAGGCGATTGTCGGCGGGATAAATTGGGATAAGAAGGTGTTGAAACTCGCTCTCTTGGCGCTTGCCATAGCGGCGCTGGGTCTTGGCATTAGTCAATCGCCGGCCGAGGCCGCTGCTCCGGCTGCGCCGGGGGCGGTAACGGATCTCAAACTTCATGCCGCCAGGTACGTCCTGACCGCCAAGTGGACCGCGCCGGACCCCGCGCCTACGGGAAAGTATGTCGCGCAACTGTTCGAGGGGAACAGCTCGACGGCACAAGCTACCGTAGAGGTGACAAAGACCAAGGCGACCTTTCCCCAATTGAAGGAGGGCACGACGTACAAGGTATCGGTAAAAGCCCAAAACACGAACACGGAAGGTTCGACCGCCAGCACTGCGGTTTCGGCGACGGCAACTACGCTGGCTCCGCCCTCGGCGCCGGGGGCGGTTACGAACCTGGCCCTTGGGAATATTACCAGCAAAACCATGTCAGCTACCTGGGCTGCCCCAAACCCCGCGCCCACGGGGAGATATATCGTGAAACTGTTCAGGGGAAACAGCGCGACCGGTAAGCCGGTAGTTGAAGACCCTCATCTCAGCAAGAAAAAGAGCAAGCTGAATTTCATCAATTTGGACGCGGGCACGGCGTACACGGTATCGGTAACGGCGCAAAACGATAATGGGATTGGTGGGCCGGTCGCCGGCACTGCGGTAACCAAGACGGCAACCACCCTTGCCGCCGTCGCCGCGCCGGGGCCGGTAACGAACCTGACCGCCGAGACTGTCACCGGCAGCAAGATAGCAGTCACATGGACCGCGCCGGACCCCGCGCCTACCGGTTCGTATCTCATCGAGCTGATCGAGGGGGGTGAAATCGCGCACACGAAAACAAGGAATAAGGGTGCAACAAAAGCGATTTTCAATTACCTGAAGAAGGGTACGTCGTACACCGTAAAGGTGACAGCCCGAAACAAGGTCACGGAGTTTGATTTCATCACCGCCGCTGACGTGGAGGTGACGACAACTACCACGGACCTTCCCGCCAAGCCGGGGACGGTAACTCTGGCTGCTTCCGCTACCAGCAACAGCATTGCCTTCACCTGGACGCCAATCGCCGAGCTCACGGGAGGGTATGTCGCCGAGCTATTCGAGGGGGCCGGCACGACTACGGTACAAACCAAGAACCGGGGGAAGAAATCAGGCATGGTGCTCTTCCGCGATCTGACGCCGGGCACGTCGTACACCGTAAAGGTAAAGGCGTACAACAAGAACAGCGTTGGTATGACTGACGGCGATCAGGTGTCAAAGACGGAATCCACCAAAGCGACCGGAAACGGGCTTCCGGGCAAACCGACCAATGTCGCTGATGACGTCACGCGCAGCACTACCGACGACGCCAAATACTCGGTGACCGTTACGTGGGATGCGCCGGCCAGTAACGGCGGGAAAGCTATTACGCAGTACTTCGTGATCCTCTATAAGCTCGGCAAATGGGACCGGACGAACAGCGAATATAACCATTATCCCAAGTCCGAACAGAAAATAGAGCGCGTCGTCGTGCAAGCATCGGCCGCGAGAAGTTACACCTATGCCACGGCGGAGGTCGATGTCTCTTACCTGGTGCAGATACGCGCGAAGAACAGCGTGGGCGCCGGACTCCGGGCGATCCATGAATTTTCCTTGGCGCCGAAACTAAACTAGAGTAGAATTCGCCGGCCGCGAGGTCAGGGCCTGCCGAGCCACCCGGCATGGGGTGGTTCGGCGGGCCTCTGTTGTCAGGTTCACCGCCGCGGACCGGCGCTGGCCCGCCAGGCACGGCGAGCGGTTCGGCCTGCCGCTGCTGAACGGCTTTTCAGCGCGCTCTTTTCTGAACATATCCTGTCGTTTGACAGTGATGCTGCCCGAACTTACACAATACTGGCTGCTGAGCGCAGGGTCGCCGGACGCCAATAAGCTCTAATCCGATTGCCGGATAGCGGCCACAGCTCGCTGCCGGAGGGCGTCCGTGGTGACAAGAAATGTTCATGACTTTGAGGGGAGTGGCTTTGAGGTGATCAATCCCTGGCCAGACGAATGAATGAGGGTTTCGCAGATCGCGAGGGCTGCGGATTGGACTGCACGCCAGACTCAATTGGCAGTCTTGACCTAGGCAAAGTGTCCCGGCGGGCCCGCCGCCTACTCCCTCACTACCTGCGAGAGCGTTGCCCCCGCCCGAAAGCGCGCACGCGTATGCGCTGGGACCTCGACCAGCTCCCGGTGGCCCGCCTAGTCGTTGTCGGTCACCGTCACCTTGAGGGTCTGGGCCGGCTGTGTGACGCCGGGCGCGTTGGTGGCGACGGCCGTGATGATCAGAGCGCAGCCTGCGTCGCCCGCCCGGTGGCTGCGGCGGACTGGCCGGTGCCATAGCCGTCGGTGTAGGAGGCGGTTGCCCGGAGCCACTTGCCCACATCGGCGTCTGCCGGCGTGTAGGAGGCGCCCCTGTCGTAGGCGCCGCCGCTGGCCGGCCTGCTGGTCACGGTTGGCCCGGCGACAATCTTCGGCCGCGCGCGCTACTCCTCTGGATCCGGGGCCTGCGCCGTCTCGTCCGTGAAGGTGTACGGCAGTCCGACGTGGTAATCACTCCACACCGGCAGCACGTCGATGCTGTAGTGCTTCCCGGGGAACAGCCCGATCAGCTCCCAGGTGAACGTCTTGCCGCCGTCGGCCGTGTCAACGACCTTGATATCGTCGGCCGGGATGTCCTTCCATGTCCCGTAGTCGGGCGGATCCGTCGGGGTCCACGGTGTAGGAGTGCGGCCAGTAGCGGTATCGGTAGCGCTCAGGCGCGCGCGAGTAGATTGCCGAGAGGGTCCACGAGAGCTCGACCGAACCGTTCGCGACGGGCGGCGGGGGCCGCGGGATCTTGATCGGCGTGGCCCACACTCCCACCGGCGCGCCGCGCGCGCCGTCGGCGTACACGGCGCGGATGCTGAAGTAGGTCTCGAACTCGCCGTAGGGGTTGAGCCGGTTGTCGCTGTTGTGATCGATGGTGAAGGAGACCCGGCCATCGGAGACGCTGTGCCCCACTACCGCTTCCCACGGCGTCCAGCCGGAGACTGACCAGCGGGACTCCCATCCCGTGATGGCGATGCCGGCGTGGGAGGCGGCGTCGTCCCACTCCAGCGTGACCCCGGCCTTGATCGCCGTCGCGGTGAGGTTGGTGGGCCTTGGCGACGTGTCCAGTGTCACCGTCGTTGACGCCGCGCCCTTGACCTCGCCGACCTCGCCGGCCACCGCCCGCACGGCGAAGGTGTGCTCCGCCCGGTACCTCAGCCCGGTCACGACGTGGGAGGTGGTGGTGGGGCCTCTGCCGGGGATCGGCGTCCACGTCTGGTCCGGCCAGCCGCGAAGCGCAGGCGACACCTTCAGCTCCCAGCCGGTGATGTCGGCGTTGTTGTCGGGGCTGTCCCAGGAGAGCTGCGCCCCGGCAGGCCTCCCGAGGATGTCGAAACGGGTGGCCTTCACGGCGAAGCCCGATGGCGCCGCAGGCAGCGACGGGCTCACCCGCTGTTGCTGCGCCGCTTGCTGCCGCGCTGCGGGCGGCACCGCGGGCGCTTGCTGCAGCATGGGCGCATTCGCCGGCGGCGCCAGAATCGTCCATACCCATACGGCCCTCGCCACCGCGGTCTTGCCGCTGCCGTGACCATCGGTGTATGAAGCGGTGGCCCTCAGGAACCTGTACTCGGGCGCGTTTTCCGCGCGGGTGGTTGTGTAGGAGGCGCCGGTTGCGCCCTCGATAGCGGTGTACGGGCCGCTCCTCGTCTTGGCTTTCTCCCACTGCCAGGTCACGTCGCTCACGCTGCCGTCGGGGTCGCTCAAGGTTGCGGTGAGCGTGTCACCCGTCCGCACGAACGCCGTCCCGTGCGGGAAACGCGCCGGAGTACTGGGTGCCGGATTGGAGGTATTGGAGAGCGTTGCCGTCCCGGGCTCGTCCACGTTCGTGACGTTGAGCGTGACCTGGATGCTGTCGGTGTTCCCCTCGGTGTCCGTTGCGGTGACCACGAACGAGTAGCTGGACTTGGCTTCGTAGTCGAGTGTCGTTACCACATGGTCGACGTCCCTGACCTGTATCACCCCTGTCTGGCGGCCCTGGATCGCGAATACGTGGGCGTCGGTGCCCGAGAGCGCGTACGTGACCTTGTCGCCGATGGCGGTGTCGAGATCAGCCGCGATCACCTTCAGGTCCGGCGTGCTCCGAGTGTTCTCATTGAGCGAGAGCGTCGCCGTGCTGGCGCTGAACTGGGGCGCGCTGCCCGTGGTGAAGAACGCGTAGATATTGGACACCGTGTTGGTCTTGCCGGAGCTCGCGCTCGCGCCCCCGTCCCGGAGCTGTATGGAGAGCACGCCCAAGGCGGTCGGCGTGACAGCCGCCGTCCAGACCTTCGCGTAGCCCGCAGTGTCGGGGCTGGTCGCGACGGGGGCCGCCATGGTGGCGCCACGGATGTCGAAGTCACCTGCCGCAAGGCCGTTCACGGGGATGTTGAAGGTGATGGTGACGTCAAGAGAGTCGGGCGTGCCGCTGGTATAGGTGGCCGTGCGTTCCCCCCCGCCGGGTACGGGTCCGGTGATGGTCGCGCTCGGCCTGGCGACGGTGACGCCCGACAGTGTGATGGACTCAGACGTGTTGCCCTCTCCGCCGGAGGCGGCGGTGACGGCGTCGGCGCCCACCGTGAGCACGACGTCCTGCGAGCCCGTCGCCTGGACGAAGACGACGTACTCCTGGCGGGCCCCCCACGGGGGGCGCGCGACGCCGTTGGCCACGGTGACCTCGTCCGCATTCAGGGTGCAGGCGTCCGTGTCGGACGACCCGCAGTCCGATTTCACGGGCTCGGTGAAGAAGATGTTTACCTTGTAACCGTTGACCGTTTCGCCGCCCTGCCGCCAACTCTCCTCATCCGCGGTGAGGACAACGCCCAAGGGCAGATCCACGGCGACGGTGTACGTGGCTAACGCGGTGGCTTTCGTGTCGGTGAAGTACGCGGCTTCAATCAGCGTAACGACGGTGTTGAACGGTTCTGTGATCCTGGCGGCGGTCGCGCGGGGATCGTAGCGCGCCGGCGTCACCTGCGCCGTCCACACTTTCGCCAGCCCGGCGCTGTCGGGGCTCGTGGCCGTCGGCCCGGAGGTGACGCTCCCCTCCTCGACGCTGATGTCGTTGGCTTCTATCTTCACCTTCTCGCCGAAGGTGATGGTGATGGTGAACGGGCTGAGAGAAGTGACCTTGTTGCCCGAGGGGCCGGTTATCGAAGCCGAGATGGACGTTGCGGATCCCAGCGTGGCGCTGGCCGCGGTCGCGTTGGTCGAAACGGCGGCGGCGCTCTTGCCCGCGCCGTGGCCGTCGGTGTACGAGGCCGTGGCGCGCAGGTACTTGCCGGCGTCCCCGGCGACCGGCGTGTAGGTCGACGCAGCGCCGCTGCTGCTGACC
>JAPOON010000346.1 GCA_026713405.1 Gammaproteobacteria bacterium | reverse complement strand
GACCATCAGGTTGCCGTTGCGGAAGTCGTTGTGGACCAGCGCCGGGGTTGCGGGCGGTGGCAGGTTGTCGAGCAGCCAGCGGGCGGTGTAGTCGATCATGGGCTGGGGCGTTTCGAACGTCCGGTCCCCCACCCACTGCAACTCGACGCTTTCCGCCGGCGGATACCCCGAGAGCACCCTGTCGAGCCCCGTGGCGACCAGGTCGATCCCGTGTATCCGCGCAAGGATGCGGCCGCATTCATGGGCCAGCTTCGGGCGTATCGCTTCCAGGTCGGGTGAGCGGACAATGCGGGCGCCGAGGGTCTCGCCGTCCAGCCATTCCATGAGAAACGCATCGCCCAGCCCGTCGCTTTCTTCCAGGACGTAGTACACCTCGGGTTCGGGAACCCCCACTGCCCTGGCAGTGCGCATCAGCAACGCTTCACCCGGCAGACCGGCAGTGTCCGTCGCGGTAAACGGCGCTTCGCCGCCCGGAGCCCGGCGCATGGCCAGGCGCCTCTCGCCGCCGCCGGCGCGGGCCGTTACGCGGTAGGTTTCCTGGCTCGCCCCTCCGGAGAGGCGCTCTGCCGCGATCAGCCCGTCACAGCCCGGCACACGTTCGCACAAGACCGCATCGAGCCTGGCTTCGAATTCTGCGTCGGTCAGGGCCATTGCCCCGTCAGTCCTCGGTCACTCCCTTGGGAGCGCGCTGCTTCATGTAGCCGAACATGTAACCGGCCACCCGGCGCATCTGGATCTCCTCCGCACCCTCGGTAATGCGGTAGCGCCGATGGTGGCGGTAGATGTGCTCGAACGGCTTGTGGCGGGAATACCCGAGCCCCCCGTGCACCTGCATGGCCCGGTCCGCCGCGTCGCAGCACAGCCGGTTCGACCAGTAATTGCACATCGACACCTTGTCGGATTGGGAGAAGGCGCCGTCCCTGTCCATCAGCCACGCTGTCTTGTGAATCAGTGCGCGCAGCATCTCGCACTGGGTCTGCAGTTCCACCAGCGGGAACTGGATGCCCTGGTTGGACGCCAGCGCCTTGCCGAAAGGCTTGCGCTCCTGCGCATACTGCACCGACTCGTTCACGCAGAACTGTGCCGCGCCGAGGCTCGAAGCCGCCTGGCGGATACGGTTTTCGTTGAAGAAGTGCTGGACGATCTGCAGGCCCCGCCCTTCCCCGCCGAAGATCGAACTGTGGGGTACCCGGACATCGGTCAATGAAACGTGCCCGTGGTCCGTGGGCATGTTGAAGGTCCAGAGCATTTCCTCGATCTTGAACCCGGGCGCATCGGTGGGCGTGAGGAACGCGGTGATGCCCATCCCATCGCCCGGCTTGCCGCTGGTGCGGGCCATGATCATGTCGTACTTTGCCTTGTGGATGCCGGTGTTCCAGGTCTTCTCGCCGTTGATGACCCACTCGTCGCCGTCCCGGTAGGCACTGGTCTCCATGTGCGTGGCATCCGATCCGTGTGCGGGTTCCGTGATGCCGAAGGCGAACCCGCGCCGTCCGGCGATGATGTCATCGATCCATTCCGCCTTCTGCTCTTCAGTACCGTAGATGGTCATCAGCAACAGGCCGACGTTATTGCCGACGATGGAGTGCTCGGTCTGCAGGTCGTTGTGCAGGCCCAGCCCCTTGACCGCCAGGTGTTCACGAATGATGGCCATATCCAGGTTGGAGCCGTCCTTGCCCCCGTATTCCTTCGGCGCTGCGTAGCGGTAGTGGCCCGCCGCATCGGCCCGCTGCCGCGCGGCTCCCAGTAGCGCTTCCCAACCTTCGTTGGGCAGCCCGCCCCGCTCCCAGTCCGTGCGCGCATCCTCCCGGCGGTGGTCGAAAAAGCGGACGTTGTCATCCTGCTCTTCCAGTGGCCTGATTTCCCGCTCGATGAAGTCATCCAGTTCCTGCAGGTAGTCAGCCAGCTTCGGAGGAATATCGAAGTCCATTTATATGCCCTTATCAATCAATTGGTTGGAGACTGGGTACCGAACCGTCCACCTACCCCACACCGTCGACGAGCATGCGCACCAAGTCAATGAGCGGTGTCGGGTAGGTTCCGAGGGCGATGACCAGCAAGGCAAGCGCGACCGTGGTAGCCGTGCCCACCCATGAGGCCGGCCGGTGCGCCTTGTCGTCGTCCGGCGCCGTCATGGCAAACACGATTTTCAGGTAGTAGTAGATGGAGATGGCGCTGCCGACGATCATTGCCCAGATCAGGGTCCACAGCGCTCCCTCGACGCCGGCTGCGAACAGGTAGAACTTGGCGATGAAACCCGCGGTCAACGGGATTCCGGCAAGCGAGAGGAGCGCCACCGTGAACATCGATGCCAGCACCGGCCGGCGCCAGAAGAGCCCCCTGTAGTCGTCGACGAGTTCCACGTCCGAAGCCCGGTCCGCGGGCGTCAGTTCCGTGATGACCGCAAACGCGGTGAGCGTCATCGCCAGGTACCCGGCAAGGAACACCAGCGAGGTCTCCAGCGCCATGGCGTGATCGGCAAGCGCGGCAACGGCGAGCAGGCCGATCATCAGGTAGCCGAGATGGGCGATCGACGAGTACGCCAGGATGCGCTTGACGCTGTCCTGCAGCAGCGCCAGCAGGTTGCCCGCCACCATGGACAGGATCGCCATGATCGCGACGATGGTGAACACGGCGCCGTTGTCGAGCATGTCGGTCTCGAAGGCGAAGCGCAGCAGCACGGCGAATACGGCGGCTTTGGAGACCGTCGCCAGGTAGGCGGTGACCGGCGCCGGCGCGCCCTGGTACACGTCCGGCGTCCACATGTGAAAGGGAATCAGCGAGAGCTTGAAGGCGATGCCGGCCACCAGGATGGCCTGGCCCGCGGCCAGCCAGAGGTCGGAACGGTCGCCGGTGGCGGCGAATCGGCCGATTTCATCGAAAACCATGGTGCCGCTGGCGTGGTAGATGAGCGCCATGCCGAACAGCATGATGGTGGAACCGACCCCGGACAGAACCAGGTACTTCAGCGCCGCTTCCAGCGGCGGGTGGCCCTCCTCCGGATAGGCGACCAGGGCGTAGAGCGAGATGGAAAGGATCTCGAGGCCGAGCAGCAGGGAGGCGAAGTGCTGGGCGCTGACCAGCGCCATGGCCCCCAGAGTCGCGATTGCGAGCAACAGGTAGTATTCCTCCTGGCGCCCGGTGCGTCCGTCCAGATAGCGGAAGGATATGAGGGCCGTCACGGCGGCGGCGATCAGGATCAGGCCATCGAAGAAGCCCGCAAACCCGTCGAATACGTACAGCGGTGTCACTTCCCAGGTCGCCGTCTGCATGGCCGGAAACAATGCGGCGAACGCCGCCGCGAAGCCCGCGACGGTCAGGACCATTGTCGCCAGGTGGTTGCGCCAGAAGGAGACGACGAGCACCAGCAGCATGATCGCCGCGGCAAGCGTGATATGCGGCGCCAGCGCCATGTAATCCACTGTGGTCATGGCAGCAGTTCCATGCCTTCAGGCAGATTCCGGTTCATGGCCAGCAGCACCGGCCTCGACAGGCCGAGAAGCGTTTCCGGATAGACCCCGAGCCACAAGAGCGCCACCATCATGAGGATCATGACGCTCATCTCCCGAGCCCCGAAGTCGGCCATCTCCGCCACATCGGGATTGGGCGTGCCCTCGAAGGAGCGTTGCATCAGGAAAAGTGCGTAGACGGCCGCCACCACGATGCCCACGGCGGCGGCAATTGTGAGCGGCATGTTCACCTGGAAAGCCCCGAGCAGCACCATGAACTCACCGACAAAGTTGCCGAGCCCCGGCATGCCCAGCGAGGCGATTACGAAAAACATGGTCACCGCTCCCATGCGCGGCGCGCGTACCCACAGGCCGCCCATCTCGCCCATCTCCCGGGTGTGCAGCCGCTGCTGCAGGGCGCCGGCCATCATGAACAGCGCCGCCGTGGAGAAGCCGTGCGCCACCATCTGCACCACCGCGCCCTGTAGCGCCACGGTATTCCAGGCGAACACCCCGAGCAGCACGAAGCCCATGTGACTGATGCTGCTGTAGGCCACCAGCCGCTTGAAATCGGACTGGCTGTAGGCCAGATAACCGCCGTAGACGACGCTCACCGCTCCCAGGAACATGGCCGGCCAGCGGAAATCCAGCGCCGCCTCGGGAAACAGCGGCACCACGAAGCGCAGCAGCCCGTAGGCGCCGGTCTTCAGCAGAATCCCCGCAAGCAGCACGCTGCCGGCGGTCGGCGCCTGGGTATGCGCGTCCGTCAGCCAGGTGTGGAACGGCACGCCCGGCAGTTTGACCACG
>JAPOON010000345.1 GCA_026713405.1 Gammaproteobacteria bacterium | reverse complement strand
GTGGGTGACGTCCATGATGACGGCGAGATGTCTGGGCTGCCGGGCAGGCTTGTATTGAGGGTCTCTGGCCGGTAACTCCGACATCCCCGCTCAGATCTCCATCAGGTCCGCCTCTTTGGCGGCGAGTGCTGTATCGACCTCTTTGATGCGACGGTCGGTGATCGTCTGTATCTGCTGCTCCGCGCGGTGCTCTTCATCCTGGGCGACCTCCTTCTCCTTGAGGAGTTCGCGCGTTTCGTGAATGGCGTCGCGGCGAATGTTGCGGATGGCGATGCGTGCCGCTTCCGCTTCATGGCGCGCCTGCCGCGCGAGATCGCGCCGGTTCTCCTCGGTCAGGGCCGGCAGCGGAACCCGAACCGCATCCGAACTGCTTGACGGCGTTATGCCGATGTCGCTCTTCAGGATGGCTTTCTCGATCTGCGGAATGAGATTCTTCTCCCAGGGCGTGATCACCAGGGTGCGGGCCTCTTCCACCGAGATGGTGGCGACCCGGTTGAGCGGTGTGTCGGTGCCGTAGTAGGAAACCTCGATGGGGTCGAGCAGGCTCGGGTGGGCGCGCCCGGTGCGAATGCGGGCAAAGGACGCATGCATGGTGGCAATCGACTTGCCCATGCGCTCGTCGGCATCGTCTTCGATGAGTTCGATCATTTCGTTCATCAGCGCGACGCCTCGAGCGTGCATGCGATCCGGGTGCCAACCTTGTCACCGCTCGCAATCCGGGTCAATGCATCCGGGGCGTTGATGTCGAAAACGACCACGGGCAGGTCATTGTCCCGGCACAGGCAGAGGGCAGTGGCATCCATGACGCCAAGGCGGCGCGTCAGGGCTTCGTCAAAAGTCAGCTCGTCGAAGCGCTCCGCGTTCGGATCGGTCACCGGATCGGCGCTGTACACGCCGTCCACCTTGGTGGCCTTCAGTACCAGGTCGGCTTGCAGTTCCAGGGCGCGCAGACAGGCCGCCGTATCCGTGGTGAAGAAGGGATTGCCCGTGCCCCCGGTCAGAATCGCCACCTCATCGCGCTCGAGCGCCGCTCGCACGGCGACCGTGTCAAAGGCCGGCAACACCCCGGCAACCGCGAGACCCGACCAGGCACTCGCCGGCACGCCGTGGCGCACGAGCGCATCGCGCATCGCCAGGCCGTTCATGCAGGTGGCGAGCATGCCCATGCGGTCGGCCGTCACCCGGTCCATGCCGGCTTCAGCCAGTTTTGCGCCGCGAAACAGGTTACCGCCGCCGAGCACTACCGCGATGCGGGCGCCGGTCTTTCTCGCTTGAAGAATCTCATCGGCGAGCCGGTTCAGGGTTGCCGGATCGATGCCCGCTGCTGCACCGGCCGCCAGTGCTTCCCCGGACAGTTTCAGCAGCAGGCGGGGCATGTGTCCGGCGCAAAAATGCTACGGCCGCCATGCACCATCAGGCGGATTTCGCCGTTTCCTCGACCTGTGCCGCGACTTCCGCCGCGAAGTCCTCACGCTCGACCGCAATGCCCTCGCCCACTTCGAACCGAAGGAAGCGGCGGCACTCGACTCCATTGCCGCCGAGCAGCTTGCCTACCTTCACGCTCGCGTCCTTGACGAACTTCTGGTCGACGAGGCTCACCTCGCCCAGGAACTTGCGCACGCGTCCGTCAACCATTTTTGCGAGGATCTCGGGCGGCTTGGGCTTTTTGCCGGCGGCCGCATCGGCCTCGGCTTCCGCGTCGGCCTGCGCCCGGTAGATATCCCGCTCCTTGTCGACCACGGCCGCATCGAGGTCCGCGGCTTTCACGACGAGCGGCGTCGGATCGTGGGCCGTGACGTGCATGGCAAGGTCCCGCGCCAGAGCGGAAGCGGCGCCGGACAGTTCCACCACGGCGGCCTTGCGCCGGTCGTTGTGCAGATAACCGGCGATGTAGCCGTCCTCGGAGTCGAGCCGCGCCACCCGGCGTACGGCGATGTTCTCGCCGATTTCCTGAATCAGGGTTTCGCGCTCGCCGGCAAAGGCCTCTGCCACCGACGCGGTATCGCCGCCGTGCTCGAACACGGCATCGAGCACCGAGCCGACGAAGGCGGTGAATTTCTCGTTGCGCGCCGCGAAATCGGTTTCGATGTTGACCTCGACCAGGGCCGCGCACCTGCCGTCATCGGACACCCTGAGGCCCAGCAGGCCTTCGGCCGCCGTGCGGCCGGCCCGCTTCTCGGCCTTCAGTGCGCTCTTCCTGCGCAGCTGCTCGATGGCCGCCTCGATAACGCCGCCGGCTTCCTCCAGCGCCCGCTTGCAGTCCATCATGCCGAGCCCGGTACGGTCCCGCAGTTCCTTGACCTGTTTCGCCGATACCGCCATTGCCTCGCTCCTTATTCGTCGCCTGACGGCGCTTCCACGAACTCGCCGCCCTCGCCGCTGTCTTCGTCCACCTCGACGTACTCGTCCGCCCCGCCCATGACGGCGGCGGCAGCCTCGCCGGAGACGCTGTCCATACCGGGAGGGGGGCCCATGCCGGCGTTCTCGCGCCCTTCCTGAATGGCGTCCGCAACCGCCGTCACGTACAGGCGGATCGCCCGGATCGCATCGTCGTTGCCGGGAATGACGTAGTCGATGCCGTCCGGATCGCTGTTGGTGTCGACGACGGCGAAAACCGGAATGCCCAGCTTGTTCGCTTCGCTGACGGCGATCCGTTCATGCTGAACGTCGACCACGAACAGCGCATCCGGCAGCCCGCCAATGTTCTTGATGCCGCCCAGACTGCGCTCGAGCTTCTGCATCAGACGGCGCTGGTGCAGCGCTTCCTTCTTGGTCAGCAGGTCGAAGCCGCCCTCTTCCTCCTGCTTCTCGAGGTCCTGCAGGCGGCGGATGGATTGCCTGATCGTCTTGTAGTTGGTAAGCATGCCACCGAGCCAGCGCTGGTCGACAAAGGGCATGTCGACCCGCAACGCCTGTTCCCGGATGACCCTGGCAGCCGCCCGTTTGGTGCCCACGAAAAGAATCTTGTTGCCGCGGCTGGCCAGGTTGCGCAGCTCCGTCAGCGCCTGCTCGAAGGCAGGCACCGTCTTTTCGAGGTCGATGATGTGGATTTTTCTGCGGGCACCGAAGATGAAGGGGCCCATCTTCGGGTTCCAGAAGCGGGTCTGATGGCCGAAGTGGACACCGGCGGCCAGCATGTCGCGCATGTTGATGTTCAATTGTCGTCTCCGGGTTGAGCCTCCGCGGCTCCCGGACCCAGACCGGCGGTCGGAGG
>JAPOON010000344.1 GCA_026713405.1 Gammaproteobacteria bacterium | reverse complement strand
TCTGGCGCCCTGTCGTAACCTGAGCGAAGTTGTGGCCCTGGTGCGCCGCCCGGATACCGCGTTGCGCGTGGTTCCGGCGTCGACGAAGCGCCCAGAAGGCTCCAGCACGGATTTTCTGGCACTGGTCAAGGGGCATGAGACCGCCAAGAGGGCGCTGCAGGTCGCCGCCTCGGGAGGGCACCATTTCCTCATGGTGGGCCCGCCCGGAACGGGCAAGACCATGCTGGCGCGCAGCGTCGTCAACCTGTTGCCCGCACTTCGGGAATCCCAGGCGCTGGAGGTGGCGGCCGTGTATTCCAGCGCCGGCCTCTTGCGTGACGCCTACGATCGGGTTCCGTTTCGCGATCCCCATCATTCCGCGAGCGCTCCCTCCATCGTCGGCGGCGGTCAGGTTGCGATGCCGGGGGAAGCATCGCTGGCGCACCACGGCGTCCTGTTCCTGGACGAAATGCCGCACTTTCAGCCGGCCGTGCTCAATCTGCTGCGCGAACCGCTGGAATCCCGGCAGGCCACCATCACCCGCGCCAACTATCGCGTCGTATTCCCGGCCCGGTTTCAACTGATCGCAGCGATGAATCCCTGTCCCGCGGGACGGGTCTGTGCGGAGGGCCGGTGCCGATGTACACCACGCCAGGTGCAGGGCTACCAGGCCCGTGTTTCCGGCCCCCTGCTCGACCGCATCGACATGCAGCTGTGGTTGCCGAACCTTCCCACGGAACTGTTGGCCGACCGCAGCCTGCCGGTCAGCAATACGGCGGAGCTTGCCGGGCGCGTTGCCGCGGCCCGGGCCCGGCAACTGCAGCGGCAACAATGCTTGAATGGCCACCTGAGCGGCCCCGTCGCCGCTGAACGCGCCGGCATGGAAGCCGCTGCCGAGGCACTGCTGACACAGGCAATCGACCGCTACCACCTGTCCGCGAGGAGCTATCACAAGGTCATCAAGGTGGGCATGACGATCGGCGATCTCGAGGCGGCTGAGACCATGTCCGCGGCCCACATCGCAGAAGCGTTGAGCTATCGAGCGGTGGACTGGGAGGCGATGGTTGGGCAGTAGCGGCTCCGCACCACCAGCGCGGTGCGGGCTGAAAGTCAGTGCGCGTTGTCGATCATGTATTGAATGGAGTCGCGCATCTCGTCCTGGGTGCAGTTCATGCAGGTGCCCATCGGCGGCATGAGGTTTAGCCCGGTCAGCGAAGTCGCCACCAGCTCGTCCATGCCCTTGTCGATACGCGGCTGCCATTGCTCCAGGCTGCCGAACAGCGGCGCTTCGCTGACGCCGGTGGCGTGGCAGGCGAAACAGAACGTGCCGTAAATGGCCTCACCCGAGCGTGTTCCGGCGGCTGCGGTCAGTGCACTCATGTGTGCGGGGGCTTCGACCTCGGGCTCCGCTGCTGCCGGTTCGCCTTCGCCTTCCAGGCGGGCCAGGGCATCGACCACGGATTGGTCGACCAGGCCTATGGCGTGCAGTGACTCCGCCGCCCCTGCCAGGGGGAAACCGAACGTCACGGGGCCTTTGCCCCGGTAGTTCATTCGCACCGTGAGTGTCTCGCCGGCCTGGTCTTCCAGCGCTTTTTTCAGGAAACGGACGGGGCCTGTTCCGAGCAGCAGCACGTCGTGGCCGTCGGCAGGCTGCCTGACCCTGAATTCCGTCTCGCGCTCCCCGATACCGAGCGTTATCCAGTGATTCACCCAGGCGCCGTACCGGCTTTTTTCACCGCCTTCGAGATTCAGGAAAGTGAAATGCATCGTGGCATCCATGTCGGACCTGAGGTTGATGCTGGCGGAGGTGGCGGGCCAGCGGATGTCCGAGGCTGCCCATGGGCTCTGCACGGCCTGCTTGCCGCTTTGCCCGCCCCGGTCGTCGAGCAGGCCCGGCACGCTCCAGTCCCCGCCGCCCGCGGCCCGCGCCGACTCGGCGACTGGGGTGGGGCAGCCTTCTCCGCTGCGGCAGACCTGGCCGAACGGCTGCAGGCGTTCGCGGATCTCCTCGGCAGTGCCTGCCTGGGGGACGGCATGGGCGGCCATGGCGGCAAGGGCCGGGAGAACGGCAAGGGCAAGATATTGGAGGTGCTTCACCTTTGGCATTCCGGGTTGGGAGCGAAGCGCGGCATTATAGGGGCTCTTTCCCCGCAACTCACCACAAACGGGGCGTTGCCCCTGCCCGGCGAGACAGCAGTGACCGGGTGCGAATTCGACTCGCTCGACAACCTGAACCGCGAACTAGCAGCCCGTGGCAAAAGTCCGGCGTAGCACCGAGAACGCCGATGCGCCCGTCTGACAAGGCGCGAGGAGCGAGAATATCGGGCATATTTGAGCGACGAGCAACGCAGTCAGGCGGGATGCAGCGGCGTTCGAATGCCGGCGGACTTTTGCCACGGGCTGCTAGGGGTCCAACGGGGCTACGCCCCGGCTCGACCAAAGACAGCGACCGGGAGGGAACTTGACGCATTCGACAACCCGACCCGCGATTCAGAGGTTTAGAGCGGCGCCGGGTACGGCTGTCAGGCGTTGCCGGTCGCCTCGAACAGCTCGCGCCCGATGAGCATGCGGCGGATTTCGCTGGTACCGCCCCCGATCTCGTAAATCTTGGCGTCCCTCAGCAGCCGTCCCGCGGGATACTCGTTGATGTACCCGTTTCCGCCGAGTGCCTGAATCGCCTCGGAAGCCATCCAGGTGGCTTTCTCGGAGGCGTACAGGATGCATCCGGCGGCATCGAAGCGTGTGGTGCGGCCCTGGTCGCAGGCCGCTGCCACCGAGTAGACGTAGGAGCGGCAGGCGTTCATCGTCGTGTACATGGCCGCCATCTTGCCCTGCATGAGCTGGAAGGTGCCGATGGGGCGCCCGAACTGCTCCCGGTCGTGCACATAGGGCAGCACCAGGTCCATGCAGCTGCGCATGACACCGAGCGGACCGGCGGCCAGCACCACGCGCTCGTAGTCGAGCCCGCTCATCAGAATGGCGGCGCCCTGGCCGACCTTGCCGAGCAGTTGTGAGCCCGGGACGAAGCAGTCATCGAAAACCAGTTCGCAGGTATCGGAACCGCGCATGCCGAGCTTGTCGAGTTTCTGCGCGGTGGAGAATCCCGGCATGTCCCGCTCGATCAGGAAGGCCGTGACGCCCTTCGGCCCGGCATCCGGATCCACCGTGGCGTAAACCACCAGGACATCGGCGCCGGGGCCGTTGGTGATCCACATCTTTGTGCCGGTCAGGCGCCAGCCGTCGCCGTCTTCCACGGCCCTGAGCTTCAGGCTCATCACGTCGGAACCGGCGCCCGGCTCGCTCATGGCAAGGGCGCCGAGATACTCCCCGGAAATCAATTTCGGAAGATATCGGTCTTTCTGTTGCTCGGTGCCGAAGCGGCGTATCTGGTTTACGCCAAGGTTGGAGTGGGCGCCGTGGGAAAGGCCGACGGACGCGGATGCGCGGCTTACCTCCTCCCTGGCGATGCAGTGCGCGAGGTACCCCAGCCCGGTGCCGCCGTATCGTTCCTCGACGGTGATGCCGTGCGCGCCCAGCGCCCCGAGCTTGGGCCAGAGCGCGCGCGGGAACTCGTTGGACGCATCGATCTCAGCCGCCAGCGGCGCGATCTCCGCGCTGGCGAACTCGCGCACGCTGTCGCGCAGCATGTCCAGGGTTTCCCCCAATCCAAAGTCGAAATCCCACATTGCCGCCTCCTTGTACGCGGTATACATCTCTGAAACAATCCGCGCCGGCCCGTACCGGACGAATGAGCGATGGCCCGGGCGAGCCTTGCTCCGTCCCGTTTATCATCCGCTTGAGGGCCCGTCCCGGCAACCCGCTGTCTGGAAAAGATCTTGGCTTCACGACTGGCGTGCACATCGGACCGAATGTCGTTGCCCGTGCGTCAATTTGCGCTGGGAAGCGCGTTCCGGAGGCCAGCTCGCAACCTGACATGGGAGATCTGTTCCACGGGAGTCTGCCCGTGAAAGTACTGGTTACCGGTGCGGCCGGTTTTATCGGCTCGTTCACGGCCCGGCGCCTGATCGACCGGGGCGATGAGGTGGTCGGTGTCGACAACCTCAACGACTATTACGATGTCCGCCTCAAACGCGACCGCCTGGCTCGCCTGCAGGACAGCCCCGGGTTTGTCTTCGACAAGGTGGACGTATCGGATGCCGAGGCGGTTCTTGCCGTATTCAGGACGTTTCGGCCAGGCCGAGTGGTGCACCTGGCGGCCCAGGCGGGTGTCCGCCACTCGCTGGTCGACCCCCATGCCTATGTCGAAGCGAACCTGAAGGGATTTGCCAATGTGCTGGAGGCGGCGCGGGAGGCCGGCGTCGAACACCTGGTCTACGCCTCCACCAGTTCCGTGTACGGGGCGAACACGAACTCGCCGTTCTCGGAGCACCACGGCGCCGGCCATCCGCTGTCGCTGTATGCCGCAACCAAGCGGTCCAACGAATTGATGGCGCATTCCTACAGCCATCTTTTCGGCATTCCGACAACGGGTCTGCGCTACTTCACCGTGTACGGCCCCTGGGGACGGCCCGATCAGGCGCTGTTCACCTTCACGCGAAAGATCCTCGCGGGCGAGCCCATCGACGTTTACAACAACGGCGAACACCGGCGCGATTTCACCTATGTCGACGATGCGGTGGAAGCTACGGTTCGGGCGCTCGACCGGGTGGCATCGCCACATGGCGGTTGGGATGGCGCCGCGCCAGACCCGGCTGCTTCGGCGGCGCCCTACCGGCTTTACAACATCGGCGGCAACAATCCGGTCGAGTTGCTGCGTTACATCGAACTCATCGAGCGGTTCCTGGGCCGGATTGCAACGAAGCGCCTGCTGCCCATGCAGCCAGGCGATGTCCCGGAAACCTGGGCGGATACGTCGGATCTCGTCCGTGAGCTGGGTTTCGAACCGCAAACGCCTCTGGAAGCCGGTGTGGAGCGGTTCATCGACTGGTATCGTGACTACTACGAGGTCGGCGAATTGCCGGTCGGCAGCGGGCTGTCCGGGTGAAACCGCGGCGCAGACGAACGCAGCGAAACGGCGGGGTGTTCGCGCGGTTGCCAATGCGTTTGCGCGGAGAAGTTGAGGCATGAATCTGATCATCTCCGTTGCCTCGATTGCCGTGGTGCTGATCTCGGTCGTCATCGTGGCGCGCTTTGCGAGGCTGCGGCTCACCGGAACGGATCCGGTGGCCTTCCTTACCTTCATGTCGATCCTGTTCACCTCCGGCCTGGATGTCGGGCTCATCATGTTTCCGCTGGCGGAATTCCCGATGTACGAGGCCGGTGAGGCGTATGCGTTCGCCAATCCACTGGCGGTCATATTCGGCAGTTGGGGATTCCTGGTCTGGATCTTCTATTTCGTGACGACCTTCTACTTCCTGGTCGTCGAACCGCGCCTGAAGCTATTCGAAATCCCCTGGGTCAAGCTGGTGAACAACGCGGTGATCATCGGCACCTGCGCGTTTACGGGCTACCTGTTCCTGTTCTACCTGCCCACCTATATCGAGGGGATTACGCCACCGTTCAGGTACGGCCTGGTTGCAACGGTGGTGCTGCTCGCCGTTCTCTCAAGTACCGACATTCGGTATGTGAAGGTGCTCAGCGTCGCCTCGGTCGGTCTCTTCGGACTGCTTGCCGTGGCGATGTGGGCGACGAGCGGCATGGGTCTGGCGGAGATGGGCGGGACCC
>JAPOON010000343.1 GCA_026713405.1 Gammaproteobacteria bacterium | reverse complement strand
GACCAAAAAGTATTTGTTTATCAAACGGTTAAGAGAACCTTGTGCGATGCTCCGAACCTTCCAAAAACCCGTGGTTTGTTCATTCCACGTCAGCGCCCCGTCGCTCAGGATTCCGCAGTCAACCGGTTCGCTTTCTGTCCCGTGAACGCCGGTCCCGGACTTCGCGCAGCCCCGCTATTCCCTCCACATCCAGCCGGCGCCCGCCGGGCAGCAGCAATTCGAAGCGCAGGCCCCGCAGGGCCGGGGGACGGTAATCGGATACCAGGTCGTAGCGGGCTTTCACCGAGTGGTGCACCAGGGGCCGGCACTCGCCCGTGGTGAGTTGGCGGTCTCTTTCCCACACGCATACCTTGCGCACCTCCCTCGAGTACAGCGTGGCGAGTCCGGCCGTATGTGCGTGCGCGGTTCCCGTCACGTCCGGATTGATGATGATGTCGTCCGCGTCGAGCAGTTCCAGGATTTCACCCTGGGCGGCGATCAGTTCGCGGATCTTCGCGGCCTTGGACTCTTCGATGTTGATGTGCCTGCCCAGGCATTCTCGGCAGCGGGCGATCATGTAACTCAGCGCCACGTCCGCGAGGCCGTCGAGCCAGTAACCGCCGCCGATGTCTCCGTGGGCGCCCGGAAACCAGATTTCGGTAATTCGTTCCGGATTCGACGCGTCCCTGTTTATCAGCGTGGGCTCGAAGGCCACCCGGTCCTCGTCGAGCGCCAGGATGTGCACCGCCCGTTCGACACGCTCATGCACCGTGCCGTTCTTGAACTCGACATCGCCACCGGTCTGTTCGCTGCTGTGCTGAAAGCCGTCGACAGCCCCAACGGTGTCGAACACCCCCAGAAAGGCGATCTTCAGGTTTTCGTAATGCTCCAGGGCAGTGCCGGCAAACTTCCGGGCCAGGGCCGCACCGCGGCTGAAACCGAATACGACGATCCGGTCCTCCGGGCTGGGCCTCGCTTCGCGCAGGTCGGCCTCCGCCTCGTCAACGATGCGGCGCGCATCCCCCCAGGTGGGCGCAAGGGCCTGGTTGATCAGCCCCGCCGCCTTGGACACCAGCCAACCCACCAGCGGCAGTTCCAGCCCGCCCTCGCGCGTGCCGATGCCGTTGTAGTACCAGGTCAATTGGGGCGCTCCGGCGCGTGTCCGGGTAGGCGCCCGGTCCTCCTGCAGGCCGCCGCCCATGAGAACGTGCAGCTTCAGAATGTTGCTGATGCTCTCGTCCTGCCGGTACGCATGGGCATCGTCCGGCTCGTTGCCGGTTCCGTCGAAGCTGAACACCAGCGTGCGGCCTTCCGGCGCCTTCATTCAGGCCCCCGGTTCCCCGCGGCGAGGGTGCCGAACCGGAAATGCCGGAAATGCCGGAAGTGCCGGAAGTGCCGGAAATGAGGGACTTCGTCGATTCGAGCGGCCGCCAGCGCTTCCGTCATGTCCCAACGCGTTCCCGAATGCTCCTGCCGTTCCCCTCAGTATGGCAGGTCGAGAGCCAGGGAACGCTTCCGGACCTTCCAGTGTCCGCCCACCAGCACGCAGTCGTCGGTGTAGATGCCGGTGGACAGAACGGTGAGCTTGCCGTTTTCGACGCTGATCAGCACCAGGTAGCTGATGGCGGTTACCGACGTCTCCGTCTCGTTCTCGAAATACAGGTTGGTCACCACATGGCGGCGCTGGTCGGTCTGTTCATCCATGGCGCCGGTGAAGAGCCCCGCAATGGCTTCCGACCCCTCGAAGACGATCGGCTCGCCACCGGCAATGGTCATCTCGAACGCCGGGCCGTCCGGCGCGAACATGTCGATCAGGAAGTCGCTGTCACCGGTGTCGTAGGCCACTCCGGCCCGGTTGAGGAGTTCCGTTACTGCCTGCTTGTCTGCCATTGCCCTGCTCCACTTTCGGTTTCGTCAAAGATGCGGATGCGTTTTCGGCGATCGGACACCCACGTCTGCGTAGTTGCCCAGCGTCCCGGTCAGCCGTTGTACTTCCAGTTGCCGTGGAATCCGAACGGCACGCGGTGCGGCAGTTCCGCACACGCCACCGGCCCGTCCGCAACATTGGCGGCATCGAGAAACACCAGGTCGCTGCGGTTCTCCGAACTCCGGTAGACGACACTCAGCACGTAACCGTCGCCTTCCGCCGCGTCTCGCGACTTCGGCACGAATACCGGCTCGCCCGTGACATCCCCCTCGGGCAGCACGCACTGCTCGCGGCGGCCCGTGGAGAAATCGTGGTGTGCGATTACGTTGAAGCCAAGCCCGGGATTTCCGTTGACCGCCGCGGCGTAGTACCCGTGCCGGTAGCCTTTGCCTGCGAAGCGCTCGTCGAGCCTCGGGAACTCGCCGGTGATGTCGTCGAGGTAGCGGCGCTGGACCCGGTTCGAGTTGTCGGCGAGATCGATCACCCATTCGCACAGGCGGGCGTTGGCCTTGGCCGGGTCGGCGGGGGTGCCGTCCGCCTTGGGGAACAGCGGCGCCTCCTCGAACTGCATGACGTGGGCGACGATGCGATCGCCCTCGGTCCAGGCGTTCATCGGGTGGAAAACGTAGCACGGGTCGGTCTCGAACCAGCGGATCTGCGAGACGGAGCCGTCCCGGCGCATGACGCCGATGTGGGTGCCCTTCTCCGGTTCCCATGCGAACGGCGGCCGGCCCTGCATGGCGCGCTCCATGCTTCCCGTCAGCGGGAAAATCGGAAACAGCACGTGTTCGTCGGTCACGATGAAGTCGTGCACCATGCTCGGAAACGGCGCCTCGAAGCGTTCGGAGCGCGTCAGCACCCCGTCCCGGTCGACCACCTGAAAACTCAGGCCCGGCGAGAAGAAGCCGTCAACCATGTAGCCGAAGAACAGCATTTCGCCGGTGACAGGATCGATCTTCGGATGCGCCGTCATGGGTCCTTTCAACTGGCCGTCGAAGTTCCAGGCGCCCTTGGATTCCAGCGATTGCGGGTCGATTTCGAATGGCGCGTGGCCCTCCTCGAGCGCCAGGAGCTTGCCGCCGTGCCAGACGATGTTGGTGTTCGCGATCCCGTCGGTCTCCACCCCCGCGGTGACGGGGTCGTTTGCCATCGGGTTCAGCGGGCTGAACAGGCTGCGCCCCTCGCGGCGCTCCAGCGTCCATTTCACGGTGCGAGCCCAGCGGTTGCGGTAGCGCACCCGGCCGTCTGCAACCCGGAACATGTGCAACATGCCGTCTCCGGCGAACCAGTGGTGGTCGCCGCGCGGCGGGAATTGCGGGTCCGGGCCGTTGCGGTAATAGGTGATGTCCAGATCGGCCGGCAGGTCGCCGCGGACGATCACATCGTCGATGTCGCACTCCATGCGGATGGGCGCGAAGTTGCCGGTAAGTTGCGGGTGGTCGGGGTACGGTGTCGTCACGGTCGATCCTCGCTAACGGGGGCTTGTGAGGGCGACACTGTATCAGCCTTTCGCCCGGATGGGCGCGGCCTCAAGCCCTCTGTGCCATAATTCAGGGTTTTCCGTCGGGGCCTGCCATGAACCCACCCAAAGTCATCGAAAATCAGGTCGCGGCGGATGGCGCGGCGCCCCTGTCCGCTTACGTGCCGCCGTTCGAACTCACCGCAGGGCAGCCACCGCCCGTTGCCGCCAACGGTGGCCGGTCCTACATGTCGTTCGACCGGGAGGGAGACGCGGGATGCGCCGCCGCCGAAGAAGCGGCATTCCGGCAGATCGCTTCAGGGGAGGGGCAGGCGGTGGTCGACTGGCTCGAGAGTGCGCCGCCCGGCCCTATCGAAACCGAGTGGGGTCCCGCCTTTCGCAAATACTCGGAATGCATGGACTACATCCGGGCCAACGACATCAAAGCACCGGAAGGCGGGCTGGCGCTGCCGCTGCGCTACACCGTCTACGCGGCGCCCACTTACACAATCGTTT
>JAPOON010000342.1 GCA_026713405.1 Gammaproteobacteria bacterium | reverse complement strand
CGGCTAGCAGCCCGTGGCAAAAGTCCGCCGGCATTCGAACGCCGGTGGTACGCCGGGCTTTTGCCACGGGCTGCCAGGCCTCGTCAGCGTCTCCCCGGCTTCAGCATCAATACCGCCAGGGTGCTCGGAATCAACAGCGCGCCCAAGCCCAGCCAGGCCACCTCGTAGCTGCCGGTCGCATCGCGCACCTGGCCGGCGATCCAGGGCCCCACCGCCGCCAGCGTCGTGAACGGGCCGATCATTCCCATCACCTGGCCAAACGCCCGAATGTCGAAATTCCGGCTGACCATGGCGCCCAGCAGGGGCAGGAACCCACCCGCCACGAAGCCGAGCAGGCCGCAGACCAGGAGCAGCGCGAAGTAACTCAACGGCAGCAGCATCGCACCCAGGGCGATACCGAGCCCGCCGATGGCGAGGAAGAACAGGATGCGCAGATCCCAGCGGTCTGCCATGGCGCCGAAGAACACCTTGGCCCCGATCATCACCAGGGCCATCACCGAAACCAGGTAGGAGGCGTCCTGAGCATCGATACCGAGGTCGTCAGCGAAAGGGCCGAGGTTCTGCTGCGCGCCGCCGAATGCCGTCGCCAGGGGCGTGAAGACCAGCACGGTGAGCCAGAACACCCGCTGGCTCAATATGTGCCGGGTGGTCGTGGCGGCGACCGGCCCCCGCAGGGGCGGCCTGGGCAATCCATCCTCCTCCACCTTGTGAATCTTCGCGGGCGCGTTGCGCACCAGCAGCCACACGGGCGGCACGATGACCAGTACCACAATGAGCGCCAATACGTCATTGGCCGCGCGCCATCCCACCTGTGCCTGCAGGGCCGTCACCAGCGGGGGAATCAGGAAACCGCCGATGGACGTTCCCACGGTGACCACCCCCAGCGCGATGCCGCGCCGCCGGGTGAACCACCTCGCGGCCAGAGTCTGACCGGCGAGCGGCCCGGCAAGCAGCATGCCTGCCACGATCAGGGTGCCGTAGATCAGGTTCAGGTGCCACAGCGCACCCGCCCGCCCTGCCAGTGCCAGACCACCCGCCAGGCACAGCGAACCGGTAACAATCAATCCGCGGATCGAGAACCGATCCACGGCCCGGCCGGCCCAGGGCGAGAGCAGGCCCATGGCCGCCTGCATGGTCACGAAAACCAACATCACCCGGCCGCGCCCCACGCCGAATTCCTCCGACCAGGGCGCCACCCAGAACGTGAACGAGTAGATACCGATGCCGAACGCGACGGCCTGAAACAGCATGGCGACGGCCAGAATATTCCAGCCGTGGTACCAGCGCATGAGAATACCCACGAAAACGTTGGTGGAAGGAGCGTCCATTATGCGGGTTCAGTGTCTGTTTCGAGAAGTGGCGGCCGCAGCAGCGCGGCGATATCGGGTATTCGCTTTCGCGACTTCCTACGGCGCAGGCTCCTAAGTTAGGCTCACCGCACCTTGGCCTGAAACCGATGACTTGACTGGCCTGATCGGCGTCCTTGTTCTGCCCGCGCTAGCCTGGCTGTTGTCCGCACATCGGCGAGCCGTCAACTGGCGTACGGTCGGCGGCGCCTTCGCCCTGCAGGCCTCATTCGGCGCCCTGGTGCTCTATCTGCCCGCCGGCGAGGCGGCCCTGGGGGCGCTCGCCCGCGGCGTGGCCAGCCTGCTGGAGTTCAGCCGCGCCGGCGGCGAATTCGTGTTCGGCGAGCTTGCTTCCGACTCGTTCGGGTTCATCTTCGCCTTCCAGGTGCTGCCGATCATCGTGTTCTTTGCGGCGCTGATTTCCGTGCTCTACCACATCGGAGTCATGAACTGGATCGTGCGGCTGATCGGCGGTTTGCTGCAGCGGGTGCTCGGCACCAGCCGCCCCGAGTCGCTCACCGCCGCCGCCAACATCTTCGTCGGCCTGAACGAGGCGCCGCTGGTGGTACGGCCCTTCGTCCCGGCAATGACCGCATCGGAACTCTTCGCCGTGATGACCGGGGGGCTTGCCACCATCGCCGGGTCGATCATGGGCGGCTATGCGGCCATGGGCATCGAACTGAAATACCTGATCGCCGCCTGCTTCATGGCGGCGCCCGGCGGGCTGATGATGGCGAAGATCGTCATGCCGGAGGTGGATGAGCCGAGGAACGATTTCCGGGAAATCGGCGCGGACGCCGGGATGCGCAGCGTCAACCTGATCGATGCGGCCGCCTCCGGCGCCCTGACCGGCCTGCGGATGGCCGGCGCCGTGGCCGCCATGCTGATCGCCTTCGTCGCCCTGATCGCGCTCCTCAACGGCCTGACCGGCTGGCTCGGCGGCTTCGCCGGCGCGCCCGACCTGACCGTCCAGCAGATACTCGGCTGGCTGTTTCAGCCCATCGCCTGGGTCCTGGGCATTCCCTGGCAGGACGCCGGCCTGGCCGGCAGCTTCATCGGCCAGAAGCTGGTCACCAACGAATTCGTCGCCTACCTGGACTTTCTGCGCCACCGGGAAGAACTGGCCGAGTCGACACGGGCCATCGTTACCTTCGCGCTTTGCGGATTCGCCAACTTCGGCTCCATCGCCATCCTGCTGGGGGGACTCGGCGCCATCGCACCTGGGCGCCGGGAGGATATGGCCCGACTTGGCTTCAAGGCGCTGCTCGCCGCCAGCCTGGCCAACCTGATGAGCGCTGCGCTTGCCGGGGTGTTTCTGAGCCTTTAGTCGGTGCGGCTAGCGGTATTCGCTCCGGCGGAACGATTTTCCCGTCAATACGTTTTTCCCGGGACGCCAACCACCATGCGGTGCGGTCTCCTCCGGACCGCCACGCAGACATGCTGTCGTTGGATTCCCTGATCAAAGCGTCACTTTGACGCTCGCGCCGCCGAGGGGGCTCGAGCCGATCTCCAGGGACCCGTTGTACAGCGCCGTCAGTTCGGCAACCACCGCCAGGCCGATGCCCTGGCCCGGTTGCGCGCGGTCGGCCCGGATTCCCCGGTCGATCACCTGCCCGCGAATGTCCGGATCGATCCCGGGCCCGTCGTCCTCGATGCGGACGGTGGGGCGCGAGTCCGCCGAGGCGGTGACCCGTACGCGGTCGTGCGTGTACTTGAACGCGTTTTCCATGATGTTGCCGAACAGGTCCATGAAGTCCCGCTCGTCGCCG
>JAPOON010000341.1 GCA_026713405.1 Gammaproteobacteria bacterium | reverse complement strand
TCGCATGCGGGGCTTCCCTTTCGGCGCAGCGGCCTCTTTGTCCTGGTGTACGCAAGGCGTTCGAACGAGCTTAACGCGCCGAAAGGGAAGCCCCGCATGCGAACTCTTTTCCGACACCCGGCGTTGTTCCCCGCGCTTTAGCGCGCCGCGTTCCGGAGGTGGTAGCAACAATCACTGGCGCCCTGCAATCCGCATCGGCTGCATCGACACGGGCGCGGATGGTGGATCGCTGTACAGGTAGTCGCGGGTGATCGGAACCGCCTCGTTGTCCTTGGCAAGTTGCCACTGGAACACCACCAGGTCGCCGATCTCGAAGGCGGTCTGGCAGATGACCAGGTAGAACTCCCACATCCGGCAGAACCCTTCGCCCTTGGTGTCCACGAAGCGGCTGCGTGCGCGTTGAAAGCGCCGGTTCCATTCCTTGAGGGTCAAGGCGTAGTGGCGGCGCAATATTTCGATGTCCGTCGTTACCAGGTCGGCGCGCTCCACCGCGGGGGCGATGTCCGATAGCGCGGGGATGTATCCGCCCGGAAAGATGTAGCGCCGGATCCAGGGGTTTATGGGCACCGGCGGCTCCCTGGTGCCGATCGTATGCAGCAGTGCCACGCCGTCGTCGGCGAGGTTCTCGTGCACCGAATCGAAGAAGCGCTGCATGTTCGGCTTGCCGACATGCTCGAACATGCCGACCGAGACGATGCGGTCGTAGACTTGCGCGTGCTCCCGGTAGTCCTGCAACAGGAACTCCACCCGGCCGTCGAGCCCGCGGCTCCTTGCCGTTTCCCGGGCGACGCGAAGCTGCTCGGTGGACAGCGTGAGCCCGGTCACCCTGACATCGCGGTTTTCGGCCAGGTGCATGGCCAGGCTGCCCCAGCCGCAGCCGATGTCGAGCACGCGGTGGCCGGGGCGCAGTGCGAGCTTGGCGGCGATGTGTTCGCTCTTGGCATGCTGGGCTTCCTCCAGCGTCATGCCGCGGTCGCGGAAGTAGGCGCAGGAGTAGTGCATGGCTTCATCGAGGCAGGCGCGGAACAGGGGTTCGTCGAGGTCGTAGTGATGGCTGACGTTGCGCCGGCTCGCCGTGATCCCGTTCCAGGAGGAGAGTAGCGCCTTCAGCGGCTGCCACCGTCCGCCCGCGGCTACGGCAGCCTCCAGGTTGATGCGCAGCAGGGTCAGGACGTCGTGCAACGTGCCGTCGCCCACGTCCCACAACCGATCCATGTAGGCCTCGCCGAGCTTGAGTTGCGGGTTGCGTGCCATGACGCTGAATGCCGAGGCGGTGTTCAGGCGGATCGCCGCCCTGGGCTCCCCGGTCCCGAAGGTGTGGCGTTCGCCTGCGTGGTCGATGACGGTCAGTTCGCCCCGGCGGACGAACTTCTTAAGCAGCGCAAAGCTCTGTAAGCTCATATTGATAGTGCCCCCGCTGACTTTATAAGGATGCAGGGGCAATCGCGCAAGAGCCCAGGGCAAGTCGTTACAGGAGGAATCTTGAAGGCAAGTATCGCCATCGGCGGGGCGGCGTCGGGCCGTCCCGGGGAATTCGAGGAAAGCGTCGAGTACGTCATGGAGGCCGAGAAGCTCGGTGTCGATACCGCCTGGTCGGCTGAAGCCTGGGGTCAGGATGCGGTGGCGCCGCTGGCGTACCTGGCCGCTAGGACCGAGCGCATCCGCCTCGGCACGGGCATCATGCAGATCAGCGCCCGCACCCCGAGCATGACCGCGATGACCGCGCTTACACTGGACAGCATCTCCGGGGGACGCTTCATTCTCGGGCTTGGCGTGAGCGGGCCGCAGGTGGTGGAAGGGCTGCAGGGGCGGCCGTTCAAGGCGCCGCTGACGCGGTTGCGCGAGACCGTCGATATCGTCCGGCTCGCCTTCGCCGGGGAAAAGCTGGCTTACGAGGGCCGCTATCACCGGTTGCCGTTGCCGGGCGGGGAGGGCAAGGCCCTGCGCCTGGCCCAGCCCGGCAACCCGGACATTC